>DATFCE010000199.1:0-17008 GCA_035253365.1 Nitrospiraceae bacterium | reverse complement strand
ATACCATACCGTTTCAGGACGGATAGATATTGAAATGGCCCATGCCATCCCGTGCCAAGATTTGTACTATGAAGCCCCGACAACGCCTCCAACCGTTTGCTGAAGGTATCATCGTTGTCATGGCCGAATTCTATATAACTGTCGCCGATGACAACGATATCCGAGCGCGACCTCATGGAATTGTTTCGAAACCCGTCTTTGTCATAGGTAGCCTTATAGAGCATCGCCGGCACTTCCACCGCATAAGAAGGGTCATACAACTCACCTTTGAATTGTGAAATCTGAAACGTGGACGAGGGCCTGTTTCTAAGTACCAATTCATCGTCAACGATGTACGTCCCTCTCAGCGCATAATAATGAATACTGGACAAATTAAGTACTCTGATGAGGGAAGGAAACAGTTCCAGGATGGTAAAGATGACGAGTGATGTAACAACAAATGACGCTCCCAGCACTAAAGCCGATGCCGGGGCTTTGGCATAACGTGGATGTGTGATAATGAAGATTCCACCGAGGACTCCGAGTAGATCAATGAACCAGATGATGAATCGGAATGATGCTGATTCGATTTCACCGTCAGGACTCAAGGCACCCGCAATCGTCCATTCATTTAATATGACGCTGCATGCAATGATTAAGGAACCGACTCCCAGAGCGAATCGTTGCTCTCGGCACACACTTTCATCCATAGATTCACCAATAGGCATGAAATAGATCTAGACGCTTAGCATGGAACGTTGCCCACTTCTAAGTCTTTACACGTACCCAGTGCAAGTATACCTAAGTATCGAGGGTCCGCTCGGAATGGCGCTGCTTAGCGATTCCGTCTGGCGCTGAATACCTCAACGTCCAGGCCTGTGGGTTAGAACCGCTACGATGTTCTTGCTTCAGAGGGAAGGATAGTCGCAGGACGGTTGAGCGGGCTCTTCATCTATCATGGTTGAAGAAGGCAGCTCCGAAGGAGAGAGTTTACTCGGAGCGGTGCGTAGAAATTATTTTATGAAGCGCTTGCGCCACGATCCGATTCCCTCCAGGCGACCAGTGCGAGTCGTCAGGTAGAAATATGGGAATCCCTTTGGCCGCTTCCTCTCGGAAAACTTCCGTCAAATCCAAGTATCCGATATCGGGAGAGATTTCACTCACCATCTTTGAAAATACTTCCGGAAGATCGTTTAGAACGTAGTGCCGGACCTCTTCAGACACTTCCGACAGGTTGGGAAGTCCATGATAGACCCGGTACTCCCGAGGTGAGAACACAACGACGAAACGAATTCCACGCTCGCGACATAACGCATACGCCTCGGCCAGCACGGCAACGGTTTTCTGCAACGAGTCCCGATCCAGTTCGGTCATCGGTTCATAGTAGCCGGGAAAATACATCCGCCGCTGTCGCCCGTCCGTCTCCTGCACGACGCCATATCGCCGCTCGAAGTATGCGTTGGGCGTGCATCGTTGGGGAAGGCGAAGCAGCGCCCACAACGAGTTCCGGGTAAACGACCGGAGCCACCACACGTTCATGGATCCGGATTTGTTCGGGATGGTGCTGATCTTCTCTTCATACTCGGATGCTTGATGAAGATTCCCTTCCACGATCACCCACACCAGTGCGTTCGGATGGAGAGGCAGGGCATATCGCTTGGCCACGGCCAGCGTTTGTTGGGGCGCATATCCGCCCACGCCGAAATTGACAACCGGGCTGTTCTGCAAGTCGCTCAACACCGAAGTCATAAGGACCTCGTTGGGCAACATCCGCGCCTCGACATACGAGTCGCCCAGGACCGCAATGTCGGCGGATTCCATATCGGCGTCGTTTCGGAATCCATTCTTATCATATCGAACCAGATATTCCTGGGGGTTGGGCCGGAGGCACAGCATTTCTCCGATATTGCCTTCTCCATGTTCCGCCTGCTGGTGATGAGGCCGATGGATCCAAAGCAGCTCCCGATCGACCACGTATTCAGGTCTATACCAGGGTTCTGAGCTGGGGGTTGAAAAAACGGACCGGTAATCAACAATCCCCAATACGGCCGGCGTCTCGGCCAGCAGCAACGACATGAGCAACGCCACGGTGGTGAATACAACCCACCGCCGTAATTGCCGAATCGGTCGTTCGGACAAAAGCACGGCGAACGTCCAGATCAAAAAATAGCCCGCCAGAATGTCCACGACAAGGTGATGGACGCTTGACGCCCCCGTGAGCCACAGAGTCACCATGCTAAGGAGACCTATGATCAGCACGAGACCCGCGGTGAACCTATGCTTGATGACCGCCCCAGTCTTTTTCATGAGTGGTATCGTCTACCCATGTCATGTATAGAGAACAGTATCGAACGTCAGCCGTCGGTCAGTACGATCTTCGCCGCACCCTGCCCCGCTTCGCCTACGTGCGAAGCAGCCAGATCAGTGTCATGCAGACCAAGAGATTGTTCAAGGCATGCGCAGACATACCCGGCAAAAGGCTCCCGGTTTTCTCATACATCCATGCCCATAGCAGGCCGCTCCAGAACACGCTGGCGAATCCCAACACCCCATATCCATGCGCCCCGGCAAAAACGGCCGCGCTAAGGAAGATGGACAAGCCGGGTCCGAATTGCCGACGTAACGTCCCGAACAGCAGTCCGCGGAACGTCAGCTCTTCGAGCAGCGGAGCGAAAACGACAAACTCGATCAGGCTGATGATAAGGACCGACGTCTCGCCCCATACCAAATCAGGGTCAAACCATTCGGTCCAATGCGTGCTCAGATCCAGCCAGGTTCCTAGTGTACTGAGCGCCCATTCCCCCAAGAGCCCCGCTGCGACCAGCGCCGCCAACGCCACGATAAGCCGCCGTCCCCCCGACTCCACCAGCGTAAGACCCAGCCCTTCCGCAAATCCTAATGACGCCGGGATCAAGAGATGGCGTTGCGCCATGATGAGCAAAGGAAGACCGGCTAGCGGCATGACGCTCAGTCTGATCCATGGATCATCCACATTCGTGAACACGAATGCCATGGCGATAAGCACGCCAAACGCGCCGCCCCGGAGCAGCACCTCCACACCGGCGCGGACCGGCCACGGGGGTGGAATCGGTGCAGCGCCGACCGGGAACCGGCTATCCGCTCCACCTCTGCTGATCTTCACCACATACCACAGCGCAATGAGCCCCCCGATGATCAGCAGCAGCTCGATCGCGGTCAGGACGCGCACGCGCCGCAATAACGGCGCGGCGCGGGTCTGCAAGGACGCGTCTGCGGCAGCTTGTAACGCCGTGTCGCCGGCGCGCTCGGCGAGGCGGATCGCCAATCGATCATAGAACCACCCGGCCGGCAAGACCTCGGCTAATCGGGCTTGTAACGCCGATTCTTCTGCGTGAGGCAGGGGCATCTCCAAGTAAGCGGCGCGGACTACCCGCGCAAAGAAAGGGAAGGGGTCCCCACGATGCGTCCATGCCAGACTCTTCTCCTCAATCCGGGCCGACCGTCCGGCTTCCCCTTCCAAGACCGCCAGATGGAACTCCACGAGCGGATCGGCAGAGGAGGCTGCCAACTCCTCGTACCAGGCGATGGCGAGCGGCAAATCATTTTCTCCGGTATCAATGGTCATGGCATACAGCCATTGCTCCCATGCCGGCGCGCCCGATACCGCTGTCTTCAACTCCATAGTTCGTCCCACCATACGCGCCAGCGCGCGCTCCGGCGACGGAATTCTGTTCACCGGCGGGACGGACACATGAAGCCACACAATAAACAGCACGGAGCCAAATAGAACAAGGGCGGACAGTAACGTGGCGACGGGTGAGAAATGGAAACGATCGCCCGGTATGGGGGTGGTGCCCGACTCGCCGAATGCCGAAGACTCTGAGTCAGAGGGATGTAAGAGGTTCACGATACCTCATCGTAAGTCCGGTGCGGAGTATAGCACGGCTATTCGGGGTGCCGAGTAGAGCTGGCGACTCTCCCGTAGCATCGCGCGGGCGGCCTTCGCTATAATGCCTAGTCATTGTGCCGTTCAGCCGACCGGATATCGGATGGATATACAGTTCACCGACCACCTTCCTTCTTCTCGTTTGCTGATGGGGCCCGGACCTAGCCTTGTCCACCCTCGCGTTCTTCGAGCCATGAGCGCCCCGCTTCTCGGACATCTCGATCCTGCGTTTTTATCGATCATGGATCAGATTCAAACCTTGCTCCGTTTCGTATTTCAAACCGTCCATCCGTTCACCATCGCCGTGTCGGGCACCGGATCGGCCGGCATGGAAGCCGCTTTGGTCAATGTGATCGAACCCGGAGACTCCGTCATAGTCGGTGTGAACGGCATCTTCGGTGGACGCATGGCGGCCATCGTCGAACGATGCGGCGGGAAGTGCCTGCGGGTTGAGGCGCCATGGGGCCGCATCGTTGAGCCGGACGACATCCGAGCGGCGCTGGCCCGTTCAGGGCCGGTGAAGGCAGTGGCGGTCGTCCATGCCGAGACGTCAACCGGCGTATGGCAGCCGCTGGAGGAAATCGGAACGCTCTGCCGGCAACACAATGCGCTCTTTGTCGTGGACGCCGTGACGTCGTTGGGCGGACTGCCGGTACAGGTCGATGAATGGGGAATCGACGCCTGCTACAGCGCCACGCAAAAATGCTTGAGCTGTCCGCCTGGATTGGCGCCTTTGACATTGAGCGAACGAGCGATGGCAGCCATTCGCCGGCGAAAAACCCCCTGCCAAAGTTGGTATTTCGATATGACGCTGATCGCGGACTATTGGACGGATTCCAAACGCGCCTATCACCATACCGCGCCGATCTCCATGCTGTACGGACTTCGGGAAGCGCTCCGCCTCGTGTACGAGGAAGGATTGGAGAGTCGCCATGCACGGCATCGTGAGAACAGCCGTGCGCTTCTGGCCGGCTTGGGTGCGCTGGGATTTACTCGGTTTGTCCCTGAAGGCTATTGCCTACCCACCTTGAATTGTGTCACCGTGCCAGTGATGAAGGACGAAGCCGCCGTTCGCGCACGACTGTTGCGCGACTATGGGATCGAGGTCGGAGGCGGGTTGGGCCCGCTTCAGGGCAAGGTCTGGCGTATCGGACTGATGGGTGAATCTTCGACTCGGACGAATGTCCGGTCTCTTCTTGGCGCGCTGGAGGAGATCGGCGTGCGTGAGCACTGGTGTGAACGACCCGGGATCGCCCTGGAAGCGGCTGCCAAGATATACGGTCCGGCGGACCCAGACAAGGAACATCGGTGAGCAGACGTGTCGTTTGGGCCATGACGCTTCTCGGCATGCTTGTGGTCGCGGGGCTTGCCTATTGGGCGGGGGCAGCAGTGTCGAAAGACGCCAATGGCCACAATGGGATCGATCCCGCAAAGGTCGCGGAGCATCTCCACGCCGTCATCGAGGCGAACCGCACCGTGTACGCGACTCATGTCGTCGAGAAGATGCAGGAAAAGGGTATCGTGGAGGCGGCCGAACATTGGAAACAAGAAACCGCCCTGCCGCTGCCTGCGCAATTTTTAATGGAAACCGGTCGCATGGCGGCGGAAAAAGGCAGCGGGGTCAAGTATCGGCTGGTCAGTTTGTGGCCTATCTACGTCTGGAATGCGCCATCCACCGACTTCGAGCGAAAAGGGCTAGAAGCCGTCAGCAAAGATCCCGATCTGCCTTACACAGGCTTTATCAAGAACGGCCGGTCTCGCTATTTTCAAGCCATCTATGCCGATGTCGCCATCTCGCAGGCCTGCATCGACTGCCACAATGCTCACCCCAATAGCCCGAGACGTGACTTCAAATTGAAAGATGTCATGGGCGGGATTGTGATCACCATCCCGATTGACGCCAAATGACTCGTCCATTTGGGACGAAACAGTCGACTTGAGCAGCGTCTATCATGGTGAACAAAGACTCATTCAGCCACACCACGGCATTTCGAGACGTACGGGTCATCGACGGTTGCGGGAAGGTTCTCGAGCGCGCCGTCGTCGTGATCAAAGGTCCTCGCATCGCAGCCGTCGGGCCGACTCTGACTCTCTCCATTCCCCGAGGCGCCCGCGAGATCGATGGTCGAGGATTGACGATCCTCCCCGGTCTTATCGACTGCCATGTTCACCTCGGCTTGGACGGCGGGGCCGATGTGGTGCGGTCGATGCGGGACGAAGAGCCGGGATACACTCTCTTGAAAGCCGCAACCCACGCGCATCGTACACTGGAAGCGGGATTTACTACGGTCCGGGATCTCGGCTTTCGGGATCATTCCATCTTTGCCCTCAAGCAGGCGATCGAATCGAGATTGCTGCCCGGCCCGCGGATTCTTGCGGCAGGGCTGGCCGTCTGCATGACCGGCGGTCATGCGCGCTTTATTGGTCGCCAGGCGGATGGACCGACCGGTATCGTGGAAGCTGTCCGTGAACAGTTAGCCGCCAGCGCCGACGTGATTAAATTTATCGCCTCGGGCGGCGTCCTGACTCCCGGCACCTCGCCGGACTGCGCGCAATTCAGCATCGAGGAACTCACGGCGGGCATGGCTGAAGCTCGGCGAGCCGGCCGCCGAGTGGCAGCCCACGCCCATGGCGCCGAAGGGATGAAAAACGCGATTCGGGCCGGTGCCCATTCGATCGAACACGCCACGTTGATGGATGAGGAAGCCGCCGCTATGATGCGCGACGCCGGCACCTTCATCGTGCCGACCCTCTCGGCCTTAGCCACGACCGCCGGTTGCGGCATCTCCAATGGCATCCCGGAGTCCGCCGTCAAGAAAGCGCAAACCATGCAGGATCGCCACGGCGCCAGCTTCAAAATGGCCTTCAAAGCCGGGATTCCCATTGCCTTCGGCACGGATGCGGGAACGCCGTTCAACCATCACGGTGAGAACGCGCAAGAATTCGAGCGCATGGTAAGCCTCGGGATGACACCCATGCAAGCCATCATGGCCGCAACGTCAACAGCTGCCACTCTACTAGGTATCGATCATATGGTCGGAACTATCGAACCAGGCAAACAGGCGGACCTGTTGATTGTGGACGGCAACCCGCTGAAGCGCATCGAGGTGCTGCGCGATCGCAGCCGGATTGTTGGCGTGATGCAGGGAGGGAGGTTTGTCTCGGGGTCCTTGTCAGAATGCTAATCTGGCGCGGGTGGCCGGGCGGGCCTTCCTGTGCGCCTATTACACCACCCCAGGCGCGCCAAGACGCGCCTTTCCGTAGCGAGCACATTCTGATCGTGCGCGTTGCGCGAGCATGGGGCCCGCCTTCTTCCCCCGCGCTCTTTCCTAACCCACCAAACCTCCCTAACGGGGCGGGCGGGTTCGTCTCTACTGCGTGCCTATTTCACCCGCCCACCCCAGGCACGCCAAGACGCGCCCCTTCCCGTAGCGAGCACTTCTGCCACGGGAAAAGGAGGTGTCTCGGCGCCTCCGGGGTGGGCTGGGTGAAAATATTCGGCGCTCTGCGAGCACGGAGACGAGTCCGCCGCCCCGTCAGCTCATCTCCGCACGTAAAACAATTCCAATGCGCTCTGAAAGCCGCCGAGCTGCCCGCGCCGGAAGATTTCGGCAAAGCGATCTCGCATCGTGTTGATTCCCTTCTGGTCATCCTTGCCCACGACATGTTGCGAAATCATCATCTGTACCGCCACATCGAGCAGCCGTTTTTGCCTGGTTTCCATGTCGGGCGTGAGCAGCTCCGGAAGAACCTGGGCCGCTCGCTGTAGCACGATTGACTCCTTGAAAGAATCATAGCCCTGTGCCTCCACCGTTCGTACCCGAATCTCAGCGAGCTCCGATTTGATTCGGGGAACATTCTTCATCAGTGCCGCCAACAGCTCCTTCCGCCCCTCATCGAACAGTTTGTCCTCCATTTGCTGAAGGACCACCCCAAGATCCGGCGTCTCGGCCATAATCTCGTCGCCGAATGTGAGCCGATCATAAGTCTTTCTGGTTTCAGGGTTACCGACGACTTCATATGCCGCATTGATTTCCCGAATTTTGGCTTCCGCTTCCCTACTGTCGGGATTACGGTCGGGATGGTATTCAAAGACTAATTTTCGGTAGGCCTTTTTGATCTCTTCGTCGGACGCGTCGCGCGGGACGTTGAGCGTCAGATAATAATCATGCCGGAGCATGCGGCGAGCCTATACCATGCATAGGCTGCACGGCAAGCCGATGAGCTTTGCCGTTCAGAGGCGGGATTTAGCCAGTTGCGAAATGGAGGTGAATTCCCTTAGCATAGTAAAAAACTATAGTGATCTTGATTAGGCTATTGTACCTAGAATAAAATGCCTATTAGTAGATCAACGCAATTGAGCCTGACAACAGTTTGCACAGTTCGACAGTCAAGACGGTCCATCTTAACCGGAGGTGCCCCATGTTGTATCTCGCCATGATTGTGATCGCGCTGGCGTCCGCGCCGACCGCCTGGGCCAACGAACCCATTTACAAGTGCGAAGACGGCACGTTTACAAATCGCGTCGAACTTCTTTGCCAGCCCTATGAATCGCAAGGCAAAGTTCTCATCCTTACGCAAGGCATGTCTGTTTCATCCGCGAGAACGCTGATGGGGGGACCTTCTCTCGGAGAAGCAGGGCAGCCGGTGAACCTCTCCGATCCCACGAATGTATGCAGTCTTTATCAAGAATGGTTGGCAATGAATCTGCAGACGAGCGGAGGCGTGACCTTTCATCTCACACAAGACGTAGCCCGATGGGTGGCGCTGGCAAGGATGTTTCCCGCCGGCGTTCCTCCGCAACATTGCCGGTAAGGCGGTGCGTCTCTCTCACGGGCCCGACGCATCGGGCCCGTTTGAACCTCAGGAGGTCTACGGAGAGATAGGCGGTTACGGAAGGATGGAGAGACCGGGGGGACGAGCCTGCGCCTGAAGATACATTGATCATTTCAGCAATTTTGTGGTCAATGTGTATGGATGGGTCGTCCTGTGTTTACAAATAGCCAACGCCTCCGACGCATCGGATGCTTCCCGCACCGTATACCCGTACCGTTGCAGTACCTCACGCGTCAACCCACGAACCGTGTCCTGCGCCCCCACCAATAAAATTGTTCCAGACAGCGACTGGGACGCGCGCTGTTTGACCTCGGAAAGCACAGCCAACCAATCGGGCTGCAGCAACGGCTCGTCCAATAAAATGACGTCCCAGGCATGCCGCGATGCCTACTCCAGCACCTCCCTGGACGAATACACCGCCTCGACGCAACAGCCGGAGAAGCGGCGCGCAGGCAGATAGTCGCCGTCTAGATTTCTTCGGCGGCGGCATTCGCGATGAGGATCGACTGGTTTTGTGCTTCATCCATGGCGTTGAGTTGGGTGAGGTCGCTGACTGTCCGGGTTCTGCTAGTCGCCGAGCGGTGGCATGATCAACTGAAAGTATTCATGCCCTGTGAAGATCTGTCAATTCTTCACGGCTCGATCTTCGCTCACGCGGCCTGGCTACGCTGCGGCGGCGCGGCTCGCCGAACGACACCATGTCGCGCTCGCCGGCATGCCTTCACCGGAACGATTGCCCAAAGGCTCGCCGACGCGCAGCTTGACTGAATACTCTTCTTTGGCTAGAAGTTGACCATGCGGCGTTTCTTTAGCGTGCTGCTGATGTTGATCGTGACGGCCGGGGTTCTCATCATATTTACGGCTCCCCCCGCTCTTTCCGACACCGGGCCTAATCCGGAAGAAATCCAGTCTCTGGAGTGGCTGCGGGCTCAAATCGTGCCCAATACCCAGATCCCCGCCCCGACGCCGCAACGGCGTGGCCTCATGCTGAGCTATGCGGCCGGCACGGAGCTTCCATCGACCCCGGCGCACCGGAAATGTTTCGTGTATGACGCCGCCGTGGCGTCGATTGCCTTCGGCATGGCCGGCGACTGGAGTCGCGCCTCAATGGTGCTCCAAGCGTTGGCGCGCGCGCAGCGGAGCGACGGCAGCTTTTGGTTCTCGTACAACGTGGAGAATACGTGGCCCGAGGACGGCGATCATGACATGGCGATCGTCCGCGCCGGCGCGACTGCGTGGGTCGGGTACGCCTTCGCCTTTTATGTCGAGACCCGGCCGGCCGGCACCGATGCTCGTCTGATGCGGGAACGCGCCTCATTACTGGACACGGCCCGCCGCGTTGCCGACTTTTTGCTGACCCTTCGGGTCACCGAGAAGACGGCTCAGCAAGGATTGCTTCGCGGCGGGCGGGCATTCGTCAAACTCCAACTCGACGCCGCCGGGACGGTGACGGAGGTCTATGACAATGGGCCGGTACTCTGGGTCAGTACGGAGCACAACATTTCTTCCTACTTCTTTTTGACGTCGATGCACCGCCTGACCGGCAACCTACGGTATGCCGCGGCCGCGGACGCGATCCGGGCCGGCCTTATGGCGACGCTCTGGCAACCCGATCTTCAACAGTTTGCGCAGGGCGTGAGTAAGGACGGAAGCGTGGACCGCACGCAAGCGCTCGATTGCGCATCGTGGGGCGCCTTGTTCCTCCTGGCGACGGGTGAAACGGAAAAGGCCGAACTGGCGGTCAAGACCGCCGACCGCGTCTATGCGAATGTCCACAACGGAGTGAAGGGATATCGCCCGTACGACGGCAAGCCGATCTATGACAATGTCCGTATCCAGCGTGTCTTACTGCCGGAGACCCCGCGGGTGCAGTGGCAGGACTTTTCGCTGGTCTGGTCCGAAGGCACGCTGGGTGTCGCGCTGGCGCATGCCAGGCTCGGACATACGGATCAAGCCGGCGCCCTTACGGCCGAAATGCTTAAGCTCCGCGACAAAGGCGGCATCCGGTACAGCAGCCGGGAGTTGCCGTATGAAATGTCGGCCTCCCCCAGCATTGCCGGCACCGCCTGGCATGTGATCATGGAGGAAACCTTGCGCAATCCCCACGCCGCCACGTTCTGGTCTCGATGAAACTCCGGCTCGGCCTGCTTCTTTTGTCTTTCCTTCTCGTTCCCCATCTTCTTCACGCCGCGGAGGTCTCGTATCGCGTCGCATTGGTCACCACCCAGCCGGGGTCTAGAGAAACAGTCGAACAATCGGCCGTGCGGCGGACGCTTCAGACGATGGGCATTCCTTTTGAGACCATCGCCCCGGATGCGCTCAACCACCAGTATCCGCTCGCGCTCGTTCCCGGTCCTCTCCATAACCATTCGCTGTCCGGGACGCAGAGGGAGGCGCTCTATCGGTTTGTCTCGCAGGGCGGCGTGCTTATCGCGACCCAGGTGGAGGGATCGGATTGGTTTCCGCTGTTCGGGATTCAGCACGCCACTGCCCGCCGCGATCGGTTTCAGTTGCAGTTCGCGCGCGGGGTGGAAGACGGATGGCTTCGCTATCTCGACCACCCGAAAGAGCAGTTGATTTCGCTGGGAGATTCTCGTCTGTTCAAAGAAACGATTTGGACGGTGGGATATGCCGCCAAAGGCGCGCGGATTTTGGCCGCCTTCCCGGACCACAGCGCCGCGGTCGTGGTCAATGATTATGATGGCGGGCAGGCGCTGGCCCTTGGAGTAAGTCTCACGCAAACGGTGCTGCTGGCTCAGGTGGCTCAGACCTTTGAAGCCGGACGGCAGTGGGTCAATTCGTTCGAACCTTCGGGAGATGTCTTCTTTTTACTCCTCAAGGGCATCTATGAATCATCGGCCGACCCGGCGGTCTATTGGCACACGGTTCCATCCGGTCTAGAGACGGCTATCGTCCTGTCTCATGACGTGGATGCCCGGGAATCCTTTCCCAATTCCGTCCTCTTCGCGCAGGCGGCGCAGCGGTTCGGCGTCCGGTCCACGTTTTTTGTCACGACCAAGACGGTTCTGGACGAGGCAGATATCGGCTACTACGATGGATCACGCATACCTTCCATCGTTCATGCCCATCGCCTCGGAGCCGAAATCGGGTCGCATTCGTTTTCTCATTCGAAACGCTTCGCGACATTTCCGTTCGGCGCCGCGACGGTCACGGCCGGAACCTATCAGCCGATTCAGTCACCGTCGATCCTCGGGGAGGTCAAAGCCAGCAAGGAGCTCCTCGACCGCGACCTTCCGGCGCAGCACACGCTGTCGTTTCGAGCCGGGGAATTGTCATTTCCGCTTCGCCTCATCGAAGCCTTGCAATTGACCGGCTACCGGTACGATTCCACCTTTTCCGCGAACAACATCATCACGAATTTTCCATTCTTCGCCTTCCAGAGAACGCATCTGGGAGCCGTGGAAACATCGATCGTGGAAATTCCCGTCACGGTCGATGACTCGCAAGGCTACTTGACGGCCGAAACCAAGGACCGGGTGGTGGAAAGTTGGACGAACATCATCGAGGCCAATCGCGCCAATGCCGCAACGACCTGCATGTTGATCCATCCCACCGATGTGACATATAAGCTGGAGGTCTTCGAGCGACTGCTTGAGCGGTACACGCGAGAGCCGGTGTGGATCGGAACAATCGGAGCGTTGGGTGAATTCTGGTCGCGCCGCGCGGAAGTGAAGTTCCGGCTGGCGCGCGAGGAGGGCCGGTTGACGGTTCACCTCAATCAGAAGGCCGGCCATCTCGGCCAAGACCTGTCGTTGGTCTTCCGCCATCGCACCCGGAGCACGGAACAGCCTCGCATCGTGGACGTCGAGAGGCAAAATGTCCCGTACCGGATGATTGAACGCGCCGGCGCACGCGTGTACTTGTTACAGCCGGACATACCAGCGGGCCGGTAGACAGGCTCGCCCTCACTCATCTCCGAGTCGACGCCCCACCCACCCGACCAGCACGAGCTCGACCAGAATGATGGCGCCCGCCACATTCCAGCGAAAGACCCGTCTTACCCATAGACCCGATAGACACCGACAAGCGGCTTTGCCCGCGGCTTCGGCAGGCGCGCGATCACGCGAGCTGTAAACCCGGCGGAGGAAGAAACCGAAGCAATTGCGCGGCTTCGGCAATGAGCTCTTCGGTATCCGGGAGGCGGCGCTTCAACGCCTTGTCTAGTCAAGCAGCCGGAGAAGCCGGATGCGCTCCTCGGAGGTCAACTCGTTATCGACGAAGCGTTCGTCAGGAGCGCGCACTCAACTCTACTCATCAACGACTCATTTGTCTGAACTCGGCGAGGGCAATACAGAGTCTCGTACGCGCCTCGTAGACGGGCTGTTGACCGTCTCTTGGCTGACTTCGAGGATGGCGCCGATCTCTTCATACGTGAGCCCTTCGACATGCTTTAGAACAAATGCCTCCCGATACAGAATAAGCAGCCGATAAAGCGAAGGCCTCCGGGTCCCCCATGAAGCTGCGCGCGAGCAGTTTCGTCTCCGACGTCTCGTGCTCGAATGCCATAACCCGTACAGAAGTAATGAGCGTGCGTCATACACACTCACGCCCAACAGGCAGCGCACATGGTGAACCCGCCGGCGGCGTTTCAGCAGACTATCAAAATCGATAGCTGACCCCGCCCGTCATGCCATAATCCGGCGCGCCGCTGGACAGTCCCATGAGCACCGAGGCGTTCATCCGAAACGTGGAGGTCGCTTTATAATTCATCGCTACCGACAGGTCTCGTGGGTTGTTGAGGCCTTCAATTAAGGCCCGATACTCTTCATAGAAAATAGTGCCGAGCAATTTGTAAGTGAAGAAATAGCCGAGCCCCAGGTCATAGTTCCATTGATTTCTCAGCGCCACTTTGTCAGGCTTGCCGGTAAACGTATAGCCCGCATTCACGAAGGACACCACATTGCCGCTGAGCTGCTTGGTCAATTCCATTCCCAAGCCCTTGTCGAACTCCCCCGTACCGAGTCCGCGCTCTTCATCGGCGGTGGGGATTTTGAGTCGCGCGGTCACGCTGACCACGGGCAAGAAGCGGCGCTCTTCGGCGATCAAGTATCGTCCCCTCAGAATAATATCCCCCAATCCGTCTTCATTGGTCGCCGCCGGCAACACGTTACCCGGTCGCTTGTCCGTCGCGCCGGGACTCCCGGTCAATCCGGTCCGACTGGTTCGATTGGGCACGCCGCCAACCAGCGTCACCGAACCGTTGCTGGTCACGCTGACATAAGGTATCACCAGAGCCACATCACCATTAGCGAACAAGCGACGGACGGTAAGCGGAACATACAAGGATGTCGTTGTCGTATTGGTGCCGAAATTCCCGGCGGTATAGGTTGGTGACACGCCGCCCTGCCAGAGCTCATTTTGGCCTAGGCAGACGGATGGCAGCGTCGCCAGCAAGACGTAGATACTGAGGAAAATTCGAAACCTTGCGCACCATACCTGCATGACCACTCCAGATCCATAGACGGACGCCCCGACGGTCGGCACCGCCCTGGGGCAGTCAGAAGATACGTGAATTTGAATGCGGCGACAAGGCGATTTCCTCCATGGTCCCGCCAGCGATTCAGAACGCCAATCAGCGAATATCTTGGAAAAACACGCGGGGCAGGATGGGAAGGCGACATTCGACATGGAGGATGATCAGGAGGACCCGCGCGAAGCTTCGCCAGATGCCCATGGCGACGAACTTCCTTGAATCCGTGATCACAGGAGGCGCAAGCAGAATCGGCGTCGTCACGCGGATCAGCTTCTCACCGAAGGCGACATCCTCCAAAATCGGCTGATCGGGGAATCCGCCGAGCCGCTCAAACAGCGCTCGCCTCACAAAGAGGGCCTGGTCGCCGTAGATGATTCGGGAGTAGCGGCAGCGAATATTATCGAGGCTAGAGATCAAGCGAAGGCGCCAGTCGTCTCCCGAGAAACGGTGCCAAAATCCACCCGCTTGAACCCGGTGATCCTCCTCCAAAGCATTGAGCCGTGCCAATGCGCCCCCGGGCAACCGCGTATCGGCATGGAGAAACAAAAGCCATTCTCCAGTCGCCTGTGCCGCGCCGGCATTCATTTGTGATGCGCGCCCTTTGCCGGCCGCCATTAGCCGCACCCCCCGTTCCCCGCGTACAATGTCGCAGGTGCGATCTCCGCTGCCTCCATCGACCACGATGATCTCATTCTCGCCTTGTTGCGCGAGCGCATGGCGGAGTGTATCCGGCAGCGCCTTTTCTTCGTTATATGTCGGGATGATGACGGAAATCATGCTGGTTCGCCGATAAGGGGCCATCTGTTACGTTGGCTGCGTCGCTCATCGCTGCGACGTACCCCAGAGGGTATGCCTCACTCTTCACTTCCTTGCCGCCTTGCATCTGACCCCTTCTTGGCAACCAGCAAAAAGGCGAGGGGCACGAGGCAAGGGGCAGGTCCAATATTAGCTTCATGCCTATAGCCCATCGCCTCTAGCCCCGAGCGTGTTCCCATAAGCCAATCGGGCAGATAGCTTCTGGCGCGGGATGCGTAGAGACCGGGGTCTTCATCGATCGAGTCGAATAAATCGGCCACGCCACGCACCATCGCGTCCGTCAGGGCGAGATAGTCCTGAGCGCGTCGACGGAGAGTGTCGGTCGATTCGCTCTCCGCAGCGAAGCCTCGATCCAACATGCGCCGGCCGAAGTCATGGTGCGCTTCTTCCTGATGGAGCAGAATGCGCCGAAGGCGCGCGAACGGGGCCTGACGCTTGGTCAATCCCTCTTCGATTCGACTGAGAATGGCTTCGCCCAATCCTTCCAGAATGATCTGCTCCGCCATGAACGTCTCGCCTAGGCGTCCTTTACGCAGGGCCTCCTCAAGCAGCGAGCGATAACGTTCCAATGGCGGCAACAACGGACAGGCGCCGACGTGGCGCGGTGCGAGCCAGGCAATGGCGCCCTGAAAAATCACGGCATGAGCGTATTCCTGCCGCGCTTGCGCCAGCAAGAATCGACGCACGCCCGCTTCAGGAGCCAACCGCGCCTGGTCCTTCGCACAATCATGGGCCAAGCGCTCCCCATGTTCAAGAAACTGCAGCAGTCTTGCGATGGGAACACGCTCGTCAGCTTTGATCAACATGCGCGATCCCGTTCAGGCTCCAATCATAGTCGACAAATTCGATCCGATAGGGTCGTTGCGCGAGATCGCGCGCCAAGTCGGGATCGAGCACATACCGCCTGATATAGTCGAGAAGCGAGCCGGCTTGGGTCGCAAAATCGCTTTCGAACCATTTAAAGATCATCGAGAGATGCGCGATCTTTTTCTCGCGATCGAATCGGTTTCTCGCCGGATCATTGATGAAGGCGCGCGCGCCGGCCTCCAGTTGCTCTTCGAGGGTGGCAGGGGCATAGATCCGGGATTGCAGCTTCGGGCAGGACTTGGACGCGCACACGATCACAAAATGAATGCGGGGCTCCCGGTAGTCCGGAATGAGGACCTTCTGCTCCAGATCATAGAGATTGATAGTTCGTCCTCCGACAGGATACTCGCGCGCGATGAAATATCGATAGCGTCCCCACAAGGTCTTCGGGGAATACCCGTCCAGGATGCCTTGGATCGCGAACGCGTTATACGTGTTGATCCAGAATGCCAGCCGAGCGTGGCGCGTCGGGAACTGGTTTGGATCGATGCGATCCAGTTGCCGGAGGTGGCGCAGAAACCGTTCGTCCCGCGCGATCGCCGGATAATCGACCGCGCCGTCCCTCACATGCGCCTGAAGCGCGGCATCAAATGAGTGATAGGAAAATTGATCCGGTGAAATGGGTTCATTCGGTTCAAACGCTCGGGGGACCGTGGAGCATCCAACAACCATGAGCATTCCCAATAAGAACGTCAGGACTCGCATGGCGGGCATAATTGCACACTTCGATGACGTTTTTTCACCTTTTCTCCGCGGACTACCGTTCGACTTTTCCATCGTCAGCCCCGATCTCACTGACATTACGGTAAAACCCATCTGAGACAGGTATCGGGCAAGGGCCTTGCTCGCAACCCGCTTTGCTCAATATCTGAATAATCGTGAACCTAAGGAGGTGTCACATGAAACGGACAATAACTCTCGCCCTAACCGCCGTATGTATGTGCAGCGCGGTCACGATCTCACACGCGACCGATTCGAAAAAGCCGGTCATGGCTCACGACACGAAGCCCGGACCGGCTTTTCAGACGGTGGACGGAACGCTGAATAAGATCGACGGCAACATTTACGTCATGGAAGATTACACAGGCAAG
>DATFCE010000198.1:0-3451 GCA_035253365.1 Nitrospiraceae bacterium | reverse complement strand
ACTATTGTCGTCGGTGGCAAAAACCCCTTCGAGAACTTCCGGACCCTCGGGCAACGGACTCTGCTCGGCGAACTCGACGGCCGCCTCGATTTCCTTTTTAACCCGCTCGTGGACTTCGCGGAAGGCCGTCTCATCGGCATAGCCGAGCCGGGTGAGCTGCTGCTCCGCTTTGAGAATCGGATCCTTCGCTTTCCACTCCTCCAACAATTCGCGTGGGACGTATTTAGCGGAGTCGTGCTCGGAATGGCCGTGCATCCGCATCGTCTTGCATTCGATAAAGGTCGGTCCCCCGCCGGCCCGCGCACGGGCAATAGCCCGCTTCGCCGACAGGTAGACGGCGGCCACATCATTGCCGTCGATGATTTCGCCCGGCATGCCATAGGCTTTGGCGCGATCAACCACGTCGGGAATGGCCATCTGCAGGTGCAGCGGCGTCGAATACGCATATTGGTTGTTGTTGCAGAAGAAGACGACCGGCAGCTTGCGGACCGCCGCCAAGTTCAGCGCTTCGTGAAAATCGCCTCGACTTGTCCCGCCGTCACCGGTGTTCGCCACCACGACGCGCGGCTCACCGCGAAGCCGGAAGGCGAGAGCGACGCCCGCAGCGACGGGAAGGTTATCAGCCAGGTGACTGACAAATCCGATCACGCCGCGCTTGAGGTCCCCGATGTGCACATTGCCGTCCTTGCCCTTGGTCGGGCCCGTGCGCTTGCCGAGATATTGCGCGATGACCTCGCCGGGCGTAATCCCTTTGATAAGAAACGCGCCCATGTCCCGATGGAAAGGCGCGATGATATCGTCCTGCTCCAGCGCCGAGGCATACCCCACCGAGATGGCTTCCATCCCGTGGCACGTGTAGACACCGCCTACGATGCGCCCTTGCCGGTAGAGCGCCGTGATGCGGTCTTCCAGCGCGCGCGTGAGGCGGAGGTAGTAATACATCGAGAGAAAATCTGCGCGTTTGATGTCTGTCGGTGCCACAGAGACATCCATAATCTCACTCTCCTTGTAAGTACGCAGGCGAATGATTCACGGTCCTGCCACACAACATTCACCATTCATCATTGTAGTTGCGGCATCTCCCTCCATGAAAGCAGCGGCTCTTTTTTCTGACAGAGCGGACACCGCGCCGGTTCCCACTGCGGCATGTCGAGATCGGCGGTGTAATAAAAGGGATGTTTGGCCGTCAGTTCGGCCATCAAGGGGAACTGACCGCTGTCGCGGCGGGCAAACACCATCATGCCGGCGACCGTGCCTCCGTGATCGGTGACGACCTTGCCGAGCTTACTCACACAATTGCCCCGTGTGGTGACGTCGTTGAGCACCACGAATCGCTCGCCGGCGCGGATCGTACCCATCGCGATGTCCGTGCCGATCTTTCCCGTGTCCTCGCTGTATGGCGTGAGAACGACCCGCAGGCGCATCGTGTCGCGAAGCACATCGGCCACGCGCTCGGCCAACAGGTGTGCCCCCGAAGCGGTCGCGACGATGCCGGTCGGCGGATGCGGTGCAAAGTGCTGCCGGAGCCAGTCGGCCATATCCCGGGCGATCAAGGTCACAAGCTGTGACAGCTGACCGATGGAGCCAAAGCGCAGATAAGTGGCGGTGTGGTGCCCCGAGACGACCTCGACGTGCGTGTCGAAGAAGACGGCTTTGGAGGTGCGCAGGATTCTGAGAATATCCCAATCGGACAGCTTGGAGTGAGGAAAATCACGGATAACGGCCTTCAGCCTGTCATCGATGCTTGGGCTTTCGTACAACGTTTGATGCCGTTGGATCAGTTCGATGACTGCCTGCTCGTCCGTTGCCGGTAGGCTCATAGTGCCCTCTCTTGTTGAATGATCCTGTTCCTCAAAATGCCGATCGGCTGAATCTCCAGCTCCACCACATCCCCCGGGTTCAGATATCGATCCAATTCAAGGCCGCATCCGCCGCCGACCGTGCCCGATCCGAAGAGATCGCCCGGATAGACGGTTTCCCCTCGCGACACGTGCGCGATCATCTGCGGAAACGACCAATGAATGCTGCCAAAACACCCTTCGGACCATACTTCGCCGTTGACGCGAGCGATCATGTTCAACGCTTGGAGGTCGCCGACTTCGTCGGGCGTAATTAGACAAGGACCGATGGCGGTCGCAAAGTCTTTGCCTTTGGCAGGCCCTAGCCGGCAGGCCATTTCTGTAAATTGCACGTCGCGGGCGCTGAAATCGTTCATGATCGTATAGCCTGCGATGTAACTCGGCGCATCCGATTCCGAAATGTCGCGGCCCTCGCGCCCGATGACACAGGCCAGTTCCAATTCATAGTCCAGCTTGGTGGTTTCCAGCGGCCAGGAAAGGTCATCGTCGGGGCCGATAATCGTACGATGATTCCCCTTATAATAGACCGGAACCTTGTACCATTCAGGCGGAATGGGTTGACCGCGCCTCTTTGATGTCGCGGCAATGTGCTGTTCGAACGCAAGGAAATCCCGTAATGACGTTGGATTTGGAAGCGGAGCCACGATCCGAACGTCGGATTCCGCGTAGACGATAGTTTCCCCTTTAGGGCCATGGATTGATGAATGACGCGAGACGACATGGTCCAGCGCCCGACGAGCAGCCGCTGTGGCGGATGACCCGCCTTCCAGGAATTCCAGCATGGTGGGAGGGACCATGGCATTGGCCAGGCGATATGGCTGCGCTTCCTTCTGATCAGCCAGCATCCGCGCGTACGCCATGTTGAGATCGATGATGCTCTGTCCATCCAGGACGCCGACCCTGATGAATGATCCAATCGGCGTGTCGATACGAAAACTGACGAGTTTCATCGGCGCTCCTGTTCCGTCCAACTCATGGCGTAATCTTTGACCTCCACCGGTTCGAGATCAGGCAGGACCTTGAAGGGCCGGCGGGACTCAATCATGACGGCGATCTCATCCGTATGGGTCTTGTTCTTACTGGCCTCAATGGCCTGAGGCTGTGGCCCATGATGGATGCCTTGAGGATGCAGAGTCAGCATGCCGGACTGGATGCCCGCGCGGCTGAAGAAATTGCCTTGGTGGTAGAACAGGACCTCATCGTAATCCATATTGCGATGATAAAACGGCACCCGAATGGCCTGACGATCACTTTCCAGCGGCCGTGGCGCGAACGTGGAGAGCAGCAGTCCACCGGCTTGGAATGTCGCATGCACGCTCGGCGGCAGATGGTACCGCGGGCTCGTGACCGGACGGAAATCGCGCACATTTAGTTTGGCGGCCCACAGATCGCCTTTCCAACTCACTACATCCATGGGATAGAACGGATAGACAACGGTCGTGTGCTCGCCATTCCGCTTAATCCGCACTTCCCACTCTGTTTTCTCACTGTGCGTTTGTGAAACGGCATCGGGAGAAAGCTCGGGGATCGCGACGACTCCCAAATCAAAGAGCGCATGCTGTCCCAACAGTCCTCTATCGGGCAGGGTGACG
>DATFCE010000197.1:0-6054 GCA_035253365.1 Nitrospiraceae bacterium | reverse complement strand
TCTAACCATCTATACCTTGCTTGCGGTCGTTTTTCTCTTGATGCTTGCCTGGCGTTATATCCCTGGCTGGCTCGATCCCACATTCGAAAAACACATCGCCGAGAAGCGAGTGATCGTGGGCATGACCCGACAACAGGTCTTGAAAGCATGGGGATCTCCCTACACGATGAACGTCACCCACACGAAGGATGGGATTCGCCGTGAGGAATGGATCTATGAGGATTGGGAAAGCGCCTCAGTGGTCAAACACCGTTATCTGTATTTTGAAGAAGGCACGCTGATCGGCGGCTGGTACTACGCGAGCGATCCTGGGAAGAGACCGGCGCCTCCCACACGTTCATTTCATGACCCCAAAATCCTGAAGGAATTGGAAAACTGAATTTCTATCCTATCCGGAAATGTTGGGATAGTGGGGCTGTCCGTCTTTGAGCAGTTCACCGACCAATGTTCCAGCTCGGTCAAGATCGGACTCATGCACCATGACGACACAGGTCGCGCCACCATACAAACTCCCGAAGTGCTCATTCTGAACGAAATACAGGATGTTGTTGCCATCCAGCAGGCTTTTCATCAAAGCCAATTCGCCCGTATCCTTCGGTTCGAACAGCTTGACCATTCCCATCCGCACCTTAATGTGTGGAGCGCTTTCCCATTTGACTGTCCAATTCTTGAAAGAAGACTCGAATGTTGCGCGCATTCTGGCCGAAGTCCCCGCGCCCTACTCGGGAGGCTGATCTAACGTGAACGATTGTGCCCTGCGCACGCTCGGCGATGTGAATGTCCACATCATCGACAAATCGAAGAACCCGCGTGGTCGCTTCCGCGCGAATCTCGCCCTGATCTTCCGAGCGTCCGACCAGCGACCAGCGCGGCAATCGATTCACCGCGTGCAACGCCGCATCGAAGACCTGTTCTCCCCTCGCCTGATACATTCGAGGGATGACATCCGGATATTCCGGCGTCTGTCCGGTCTCGACGACATTGATGATCGGCCAACTCCGGAGCAGCACCGCTGCCCCTCCGGCCATCCCCAATAACGTCAACCCGAGGACCGCAACAGCTTTTGGGTTCACCGACTTCCCTTGTCAGACATCAGAGGACTGGTATCATTCTACGAGGATGAGGACATGCCGCGCAATGGAGGGCCGGATGCGACACCATCGTTAAGGCGTTTCGGTGATTTGCACGCGACGCTCCTTGCCGGGACCGCCCGAGACCGTCAAGACGCGCTTCCATTCGCGGATTTGATAAATGGCCCAGGCATGAGGCTGTCCCTTATACAAGGCATCCGGGTCGTCCCCGGACGCATTGAGATAAATCGGCTCGGTGAATCCTTCATCCAACACGTAATCAAGGAGACAGTCGGTAGTAAATCCATTCCCTCGCAGGGAGATATCGGCAAGTAGGTTAAGGATATCCTCGGATTGTTGGATGGTAATGGGATCCATACAAGATCTCCGGTTCGAGGCGGATTGTATCGGTCGGGAATAAAGGAAAGCAAGACATGGCCGTGAAGCATCGTCCCGGAACATCGTTTCGTGAGCATATCCTCAGTATCATGGACCGCAAGCATCATTGGGCCTGGCCGGCTTTCAGCGGCCATACGCTCACCAATGAGCAGCTCAAAATTCACTTCCAGCAAGAGTACGCCGTCTACGTGCGCGACTTCCCGGTGTTCCTCGCGCGCATTCATGGGCAGAACCCGCCTGCAGAGGTGCGGCGCATGCTGGCTGAGAATATCTATGAGGAGGATACCGGCGGCCTCTCATTGGGCCGATCACATCCTGATCTCTTTCTCACGATGATGGAAGGATTGGGTTATACCCGCAATGAGTTCGACGCGATTGCGTTGCTTCCCGCCAGCAGGCTTTACCGCCAGTGGCTGGATTTGGTGTCGTCCCACAGAGATTGGGTCATCGGGGCGGCGGCGCTCACGATTTTTGTCGAGGGCAGCATCAACGACCGGCAAGAAATTCTGACGCCGTCATCGGCGAAGACGGCGGCCGACATCGAAGACACCGTCCGGAAACATCCGCTCGTGCAGCAGCGTGGGCTGTCCCCCACTCATATGGATTTGGTGCGCGCTCATCAAATGGTAGAGGCGGGTCACCGGCATGACGCTTATCATATGATCGGGCATTATGCCGTTGAGCCGACACGGCAAAGGACCGTCATCGCCTGCCTGCAACAATCCTTGCGCTTGTGGTTACAGTACCGGGATGGCGTCGCGCGCGCGTGCGGGGTAAAGAAGCCAGGTCATCGTAGCATGACGTAGTCCACTCGCTCGATCCGTACCACGGGCATGACCATCCCCACTCCCGGCTCTTCATGCGAGAAATCATAGATAATGGATTCTTCCGGCACGAGCCGGCCGGTCATCGCCACTTCGATTTC
The DNA here is from genome assembly GCA_035253365.1 of Nitrospiraceae bacterium. Taxonomy (GTDB): domain Bacteria; phylum Nitrospirota; class Nitrospiria; order Nitrospirales; family Nitrospiraceae; genus DATFCE01. The sequence goes on along the minus strand of DATFCE010000197.1, from coordinate 3,660 downwards.
CACCCGCTCGGGCCCCTTCTCTCGTTCTAACAGTGTCTTTTTCAGAGACGGCGTAGGAACCGCCACAAGGTTTGACGGAAGACCGTCAGGCTTAAAGCGAACCAATCCCCATTGGGTAGATACGACCTTCGGTCCGACGGCGACGCGAAATCCGCCGGCATGCGGATCATATTCGGACAACTCTCCCGGCCACACAAACGTCAGCAACTTCTCGGTGGCCGCCAGGCGCATGCCGTCTCGCTCTCGGTTCAATGCAAACAATCGTTCATCATGATTGCTTCCGATCGGCCCATAGACCAGGCTCCAATTCGGCGGAGCGCCATCGACGGAGATGAGAAAATCTTCAATGGAACCCGGGTCATTCAGGAACAAGGCTCCTGGAACAATCGTGGGAAAGGCCCCGGCCTCCACAAACAGCAAGGGCCGCGCACCGTGCACCTCGTCACTCGATGCTCGACTGGGATATCCTGCGAACACACAGGCCAGGCACGCGCATAGGAGAACACGGATACAATTCGGTGCTTCCCACACCTGCTGTCTCACTTGCACTCCACAAGTCTCTGCTCAAATTCAGCACGAAGAGCCCGGACGCCTGGATGTTCCGGTGCCAGTACTCCAGCGTTGATCAATACTTCCACGCGAGGGGAGGGATCGAGGCGGAGGAGCGCGGTTCGATCCAGGCAATGAGCCGAGCCAAGGACCCGGCGGTAGGTCTCAAGCCATGATTCAGTAACAGCCTTCAGCCCTGCGTCGGTCGCATTCATTCGCCCCAGCTTAACCTCTTGAAGCAGCGTGACGAGAGGATCGGCAAGAGACAGTTGACCGATGGCTTGATCGAGGAATTGATTCGCGTCGCTCATTCGACTCTAGTTCATAGAGCACGCGCCCGGGCCTCTCGGGTCCCCGCAGCTGCCGCACGCCCCTCCGCCGGGCGAAGGCCAGGAGCCGGTCGCACCCACCCCAAACGCCGAGAACTGCTTATCCAATGCAGTGGCCTTGCAGGACGGACAAGCCGGAATAGTCGATCCTCGGACGATGGTCTCGAAGCGGTGGTTGCATTCTCGACAAATGTATTCGAAGATGGGCATAAGATCCTCCTTGGACATCGGGTTGTATTATAAAACTGCGTTTGCGGTATCGCAATCAACGGATCTTGGAGGCGGCATGTTCCAAGAAGAAAAGACCTTCAATCTGCGTTTTAGTCTCGAGGCTCATTTTCCGGAAGACTACGACGGCGACGAAGATAATCAAGCATGGCTGCAAGAGTGGGAGAAGTACATCAAACCGGACATGCTGAAAGTGCTGTTCGAATCGCTCCGAAAGCACAGGACATGGTCCGCTCACGTGCGGAATCGAGGCATCTCCCCGCTCGATGAAATCGAAATTGCCATGGTGAGAGATATTTCACCGGACCCGTTGCGAGTGAGATAATCGTGGCCGGCAGAACAACGCCGAGGAGGAAGACACCGTGAAGGCCTCATATCTCGGGCACGTCGTCTTCTACGTGCAGGATCTCGAACGATCGCTGATGTTTTACCGCGACCTTTTAGGTTTTCGTGAAGTCGGGCGAATCTTCGGCGGAGCCGCCGCGGCCCTCACCTCCGGACGGACGCATCATGAACTCTTGTTGATCGAAGTCGGCCCGGCGCCCGGGCCGCCGCCTGGGCGGCGCCGAGGCCTCTATCACATCGGCATTAAAATCGGCGATTCACTGGATGAGCTGCGCCACGCCAAAGCGGAATTGGAACGCGCGGGTGTGGCGATCACCGGCATGAGCGACCATACCGTCAGTCAAAGCCTGTATCTGGCCGATCCGGACGGCAATGAAGTCGAGCTCTACGTCGATGCCGACCCCGCCATCTGGAAACAGAATCCCTCTGCGGTCGTGACGCCGATCAAGCCATTGAGGCTGTAACCACGATGCCATGGGTCTAGGGCTGTACATTCATGTTCCATTCTGCCGGACACGCTGCCACTTTTGCGCGTTTTACCTCCAGATCTATCGTCCGGACAAGGGGCAGGCCTACGTGCGGGCTCTTGCGCGGGAAATCGCGCTTCATGCCGAGCTGAATACGCTCACCGGCCGCCCGCTCGATACGGTATACTTCGGCGGCGGTACCCCGACCGTTGTACCGCCTGCCGACCTGATCTCCATTCTTGCTACGGTTCGGGACTTATTCAGTCTGCGGCCCCACGCCGAGATTACTCTGGAAGCGCATCCCGACTCTGTCACCGCCGAAGGGCTCGATCTATATCTTCGAGCCGGCTTCAATCGAATCAGCTTCGGCGCGCAATCGATGGATGGCGCGGAATTGGTGCGTGTCGGGAGACCAACCTCACCGGACAGGACCCGGACAGCCGTGACCCTTGCCCGAAGGGCGGGCTTTACGAACATTAATCTGGACGTGATCTATGGGCTGCCCGGTCAAACATTGGATAGCTGGCGATCTACGCTGGATCAGACCATCGCGCTCGGCCCGGCTCATCTTTCCTGCTATGCCATGACGGTTGAAGACGACACTCGGCTGCATCGAACTGTAGAGCGGGGGGAATGGGAAACTGACACTGATCTTCAGCTCGCCATGGAACGTGAAATCGCTCGGCAATCAGTTGCCGCGGGATTTCAACGCTACGAGGTTTCGAACTTCTGCAGGCCCGGTTATGGCTGCCGGCACAACCTGCTCTATTGGACCGATGGAGAATACCTGGGAATCGGTCCAAGCGCGCAATCGTATCTCGATGGCCGACGCTTCGGGACACTCGAAGATCTTGTGATCTACCAAGATAGGCTTATGGCCGGGCGGATGCCGGTCGCGTACACGGAACACCTTACGGCCGAGCAACGTCGTCGAGAAGCGGTGGTGTTTGGCTTACGGCTGACCGGCGGTGTTGATGCAGCGATGGTAGCCGGTGCCGCTGCCGGACCTGGTACATTATGGAGTCAATCTTTGGAGCGAATGATCCGAGACGGGTTGGTGGAACACTGCGCCGACCGAATCAGGTTGACTGAAGTCGGCCGCCGATTTGCCGACACTGTGGCCGTCGCCCTTCTTTAAGGGTTTCCGGACGCGGGCTGTTGTAAAGTAGTGACGCGGAATTCCACCCTGCCGAGAAATTCTTTATTGGCAGAGAGCTGAAATTCATACCGACCGGGCGCCGGAAATTGCACCACGGGAATATTGATCCCAAAATCATTGATCGACAACCGATCATGAATGACCGCCGAAAGACCTGCCTCCACCACCATGCTGTCCGATTCGGAATGGACCAGTCGAAGCACGATATCATACTGCCCTTCGGCGTCCGTCAGGCAGAAATAGACGCCCATTTTATGATGGACGCAGGGAAAGCTGTGAGCCCAAATGTGCGTGAAGGTTCCTATCAGGCTTTTCTTGTTGGTAGACTTATCATCGATCACCATGTCGCAAACCAGCAAGGCGGTAAGCGACGGCTTGGCCGAGTTCATATTGCTTAGTTCAGCCCCGAGTCAGCACATAATGAAGCGCCGTATCGGCGAGGATGGCAGCCCAGGCGACCACATTGAGCATACGCAGCGATCGATCTCTTTGCCATACGTGAAAGAGCGCCAGCGCGATGGCCAATTGCGTCAGCAGAGAGAATGGTCGATGGACATTCGCCGACACGCCTCCGCGCTCGCTG
>DATFCE010000196.1:0-4495 GCA_035253365.1 Nitrospiraceae bacterium | reverse complement strand
ATGGTAGTTGCGAACGGTGCCATCATGGTGTGGCGCATGGGTTATTCTCCAACTATGTCGAATCGAGATTCAATAAAGCGGCTAACTCATCAGTCAAGTTGATAGCCGCTGCCAGCCTGCGCATGTCACGGATCGATTCCGGCCCCGGTTGCTGCACTGAAAGCAACTCGCGTGCATCGAGGAGATCCTGAGGACCTCCTGCATATAATTTTAGAAGGATCAGCGTTTGCCACGATACCACGGGCACGGAACAACCCAAGATCGAGAGAACTTGCGCCTGGTCGAAGACCACATCGGTCCAATGAGATGGAAGAAGAATCAATTGGATGGGAACCGTCGTGTGTCCGGCAGCGACGCTCAAGTTAAAAACTCCGCGTAGCGGATCATCGAGCGCTCCCGCTACATATTTCCCTCCCAGTCGTGTGCTCAGCTTTACCGGGTCGGATGGACCAAGGGCAAGAACGAAATCGATATCATGGGTGGCGCGTGGCACACCCCATGCTGACACCGCAACACCGCCGATCAGCGCATAGTTCCGAAGTAACTTGTCCTGTTTCGATTGGTCGAGCCGCCGCAGTATGTCGATCAGGGCTTCTCGAAACATGTGCGTCGTAGCTCTAGGCAGATATCGGACAGCTCGAGGGCAAGCAACAGACGTTCCCCCGGGGTCATATGTCTGGCTCGGTCAATCTTGGCCTGAGCCATGGATTCTCCAAGCCGACTCGGACGCCTTCGAATGGGAAGAGTAAGAGATGCACGATCTGCCATGATGGTGATCATATAGAACAAGATGCGAAAACGCCACTATGTGTCTTCGTGGTCCGGAACCTCCCCTAGCCTCATCACGCTCGCGCCGTGCTTCTCGATGATCGCATCCATGGCGGCGATGGCTTGCGTCGTGCGCTGATCGAACAGGGTATTGGTTGCCGGCACAAGATCGGAGAGTGACAGACCGATCAACCGGTATCGCGTATGGGGTGCCATCAACTGGCGAAGCGCCGGTTGGATGGCCCGCCACATCGGCGGATCATAGTTCAACGGTTTCGCAAAACGGCGCTGGCGCGTGGTGATTTTGAATCGCGAATCTTTCAATTTGATCGTAAACGCTCCGGCCGCCAGGCCTTGAAGGCGCAGATCGTGGGCCAGTTCGCCGAGAAAGCCTCGAATCGTGCGTTCAAGGAAGGCGAGATCGGCGGTATCCTGATCGAACGTCGTTTCGTGCCCCTGACTCTTTTGGGTGCGGTCGGGTTCGACCGGCTCGTCATCGATGCCGCGCGCAAGCGCCTGTAGGACCGGCAGCCGAGCCCCCCACAATCGGCACAGAGCCGGCTCAAAGCGAGGCGCCAATAGATCGCCGATCAGCTTGATGCCCAAGGGCAGAAGTTCCGCCGCCGTCTTCGGACCGATGCCGGGCAGGGATTTAACCGGGCGCGCAGCCAAGAAAGCCGCTTCGGTTCCCGGCTCGACGATGGCCAACCCGTCGGGCTTGTGGCAGTCGGCCGCCACTTTGACGATGGTCTTGCCTGTTCCCACCGCAATCGTGCAACGAAGCCCGGTATGCTCGAAGATCGCTGCTTTAAGGGTCTTGCCCAATACTGCCGGATCGGGATGCAGAGCCTGCAGGTCAGTCGCATCCGCGTAGAACTCATCGATGCTCGTCCAGGCGGTGGCCGGGAAGAATCGCTCGGTCACCTCGCGCAGACGCGCGTGCATCCGCCGGTAGAGCGCGAAGTCCGGCGGCACGATGATGAGATTGGGGCAAAGCCGAAGCGCATGCGCCGTCGGCATCGCGGCTTTGACGCCGTACTGCCGAGCCGGATAGCTCGCCGAGGTCACGATCCCGCGTGGAGACGGCGATCCCACGGCCACCAACTTGCCGGCCAACTCCGGCGCGGCGACAATCGCCGATGACGCATACATCGCGTCGATGTCGCCGAAGAGAATCTGACGCGCCCATCGTGGCACGGTGCTCTCCTCATTGGATGAAAAACGGTAGCGCCAGTTGCCGGTCGTATCCTGAATACCCCCGACTTTTACCTTTTACCTTTTTACTTTTGCCTTCGGCTATCGTGATTTCCGTAAGCCGACCTCGGCAGGCCCCGCATCGGTGGCGGCCGGGACGGATGCTGTGCCGTTGGCGCCGGTAATCACGGCCGCATTGCTGGCAACGCCACGCGTATCGCGACAAGGCCTGGACCGCCGCATCGAGGCTATGGCGAACCGTAATGCCTAAACCGTCTCGATTCATCGTCTCCATCATCCGGCGAAACTCCGGACCATGGTCCGGCCGGCGTTTGCGAATGTCATATTGCCACTGATGAATCATTTCATGCGCCAGCGTGCCGATGATTTCTGCCTCAGGTTGATCGCGCAGCAATGGCTGTGACAGCCGAATCACCCGTCGGTCAGGCCGGTCCTTCTGGCCAGTGTCGCGCGCGCGGGGCCCCACCCGACTGACGAACATGCCGGCGGACGCGGTCAGCCGAGGACTCCACACGATGTCAATCGCAGGAAGCGCCCCACGAAAATAGCGAAGGTTCAATTGCTGCCAATGGTCCAGCAATTTGTCGCTTTCAAATAGAATCTTAGAGAAGGTTGACTTCATTAAATTACGGAACGTAAGAGAGGAGGACGCTCAAAAAGGTCATCCAACGCGGCCGTAGGTGAAGTCAAAGCCGGAGGCGTAGCGATATTCTCACCCGCCCAACCTAGCCGGCCCAGGCCGGCTCTTTCCCACGGCTACGTTGAGGACTTTGGCGAGCCGAGAACGAACTTCGGGAAGGAGCGTGTCTCGGCGCGCTTGGGGAGGGCCGGGTGAGATAAGGGCCTTTTTCAGCGTCCTCCAAGTTCTTCGATGACGGCCGCTGCTAATAGCGGCACCATGATCTCGTGGTGACCGATCAGCGAATAACCACGGCCACCCTTTTGGGTCGGCCGTTTGACCACGTTGGTCGTTGGTCGGTAATGAAGCAGAAAATCCATATTGACGGTCGTAATATCCGACAGCGCGTGGCCGAGATTGCGGCCGAGCGTGACGGTTTTCAAAAAGACTTCCGGTAAGATCACCGCCGAGCCGAGGTTGAGATAGACACCGCCTTCCATGCCGGCAACCACCGCCGCCAGCTTCCGAAAATCAAGAAGCGACCCCGCCCCGATCGCCGCGCCGTCCGCCGCCGGATGCATGTGGATGATGTCGGTCCCCAGCGCGACGTGAACCGTCACCGGGATGCCGAGTCTCTCACCCGTAGCCAGCAGGCTGGTGCGGTGGTTGGGGAATGCTTTCTTGTGCAGATTGATATAGGCGCCGATCGCTTCGCCGATCCCCAGTCCTTCTTTGGCGCCGCGCCCGATCGCTTCGTTCAGGATGCGGCCGGTTTCCTCCGCCATACCGAATCGCCCGGAGTCGATTTCCGCTTCGACCTCTTCGGAGGTGTGCCCCATCAAAGCCAACTCAAAATCATGGATGATCACCGCGCCGTTCATGGCCACGGCCGTCACGATCCCCTGCTCCATGAGATCGACGAGAATCGGGTTCAATCCGACCTTGGTCACGTGGGCGCCCATGCCGATGATTACAGGCTTTCTACGCCGGTGCGCGCGGGCAATGGATCGAGCGATCTCGCGCAACGTGTTGACCGCCAGGATACCGGGCAGCGTGTCGAGAAATCGGCGCAGCGATCCGCCGCGTCGCCAGGCGACGGAAAAGTCAGACACCCGCACCTTGCTGTGGCGTCGGGCAAGCGGATAGGTCTTCAGCTTGGTCACATCAATGGGACGAAGGAGGGCGCGAGGTTTCTTAGCTTGGTTTTTCAAACAGAGCGTCCTCGATGAGCTCGCACAGGACATGGCCGAGCGTGATGTGGCTTTCCTGGATGCGGGCCGTCACGGGGGAAGGCACGACGAATGGATGGTCGACCATCCCGGCCAACTTGCCGCCCGTGCCGCCGGTCCAGCCGATCGTCGTCAACCCGCGGCTGCGCGCCACCTCCACGCCTTGTAAAACGTTGGGGGAATTGCCGCTGGTGCTGATGGCGATCGCAATGTCGCCCTTCTGTCCATGGGCCTGTACTTGGCGGGAAAAAATCTCGGCGTATTCATAATCATTTGCGATTGAGGTAATTGCGGCCAGGTCGGTGCCCAGGGCGATGGCGGGGAGGGCCGTTCGCTCGCGTTGATAGCGCCCGACAAACTCGGCGGCGATGTGAGACGCATCGGTCGCACTGCCGCCATTGCCGAATAACAACACCTTGTGACCGTCCCGAAAGGCGCGCGCGATGATCTGTGCGACCTGGACGATGCGGTCGGCATGCTCGAGAACGAACCGCCGTTTGACCTCGGCGCTGTCCTCGAACGCCTGGAGCACCCGATCTTTCATGGCTTGGATTCTAGGGAACGCGCCGGTGTCTGTCAACGAACGCCGCGGCGAGCCCGCGTCAACGTGGAGGCGGACCGGTCTCCGGGCGCCGGTTGATCACATTCATGGCGAGCGCGATCA
>DATFCE010000195.1:0-5424 GCA_035253365.1 Nitrospiraceae bacterium | reverse complement strand
CATGTAAACCAACGGCATCGAACCGTTGGCATTGAGCGTGAAGGTATTGAGAAGCAGTCCGCGAGTGAAGGGGTTCTTAGCGAGGAGCACTATCGGGAGATTCTGGCGTTGACTCCGCTGATTTTTCTTTTGGAGGCTTTTTCACTCCCTTCCCTCTTTCGGCACGATCCGACTTCTCGTGAGCCTTGGCTTCGCCTCTGACCACCAACTCAATGGCGACCAGACTAGCGGCATCCCCGACTCGCCGTCGCGTTTTGATCAGACGCGTATAGCCTCCATTGCGATCACGAAATCGCGCCGCCACCTCACTGAACAACTTCGAGACCACCTCTTTACTCTGAAGAAAGCCCAAGACCCTCCGCCGGGCGTGGAGTCCCCCGTCTTTTCCCAATGTAATCATTCGCTCCGTAAAGCCACGAACTTCTTTGGCCTTGGCTTCCGTGGTTTCTATTCTCTCGTGTTCGAGGAGCGAGGTCACAAGATTCCGGAATAATGCCCGCCGGTGATTGGTATTCCGCCCTAGCTGCCGACCGTTTTTCCTATGACGCACGGGTTACCTCTTTACGATTCGCTTTTGGTCTGACCTTGCCCGGCCGGAAGGGAATCAAGCTTGACGCCCAAACTCAATCCCATTTCAGCAAGAATTTCTTTGATTTCGTTGAGCGACTTCTTACCGAAATTCTTTGTCTTCAGCATTTCCATTTCCGTCTTTTGAACGAGGTCCGCAATGGTTTTGATATTCGCATTTTTCAGGCAATTGGCCGCGCGCACGGACAGCTCCAGTTCGTTGACGCTTCGGAACAGATTCTTATTGACCAAGCCGCGTTCATCGTCCTGACGCTGATCCGGTGTGGATTCGGCCACGTTTTCCGGATGAATGAAAATGTCCAGATGTTCGCGGAAAATACTGGCCGCCTCGGACAAGGCATCGCGCGGAGTCAGACTTCCGTCGGTCCAGACTTCCAGCGTCAACTTATCATAATCGGTCATGCGCCCGACACGCGCATTTTCCACCTGGAAATTGACGCGTTTGACCGGGGAATAAATCGAGTCCACCGCCAGGACGCCGATTGGAAGCCCTTCTTCTTTATTTCGTTCCGCCGGCACATAGCCGCGTCCCGGCTTGACGACCATTTCCATATCCAAGGTCGCTTCTTTATCCAACGTGGCAATGTGAAGATCTTGATTCAGGATCGTGACATCGGCGTCATGGATGATATCCGACCCCTTGGCTTCTCCGGGTCCCTTTTTCCGAAGGCGGATGGTCTTCGCCTTATCGGTGTGTAATTTTAATCGAAGCCCCTTGATGTTCAGGATGATTCCCGTCACGTCTTCCGTCACGCCTGGAATCGTCGAAAATTCATGCAGCACGCCCTCAATGCGTACAGTGGTCACGGCGGCGCCGGTCAGAGAGGATAGCAACACGCGGCGCAGGGAATTGCCGATGGTTGTCCCAAACCCGCGCTCGAACGCTTCTGCGGTAAATTTGCCGTAGACCGGAGATAACGTGTCTTTATCGGCCTCCACCCGCATCGGGATTTGGAAATCTTTCATTCCCTTTATCATAGTCTCCCCCTTCAACTCCCGTCTGTCCAGACGAGACTGGACCAGTCAATAGTTTCATTCTGAGCCGGGCCACGCTATCTGGAATAGAGCTCCACGACCATTTGCTCGTTGACCGGCAGCGCGATATCATCTCGTGTCGGGAGGCTGCGAACCGTGCCTTTCAATCCCGCCCGATCCAGCTCGAGCCAACCTGGGATGCCGCGTCCGTCCACGGCGTCAAGAGCCGTCTGGATAGGAAGCAGGTTGCGGCTCCGCTCGCGGATCTCAATTACATCGTTCGCCCTGATTACGGCAGCCGGCACATCCGTTTTTCTTCCATTCAGCATCACATGCCCGTGGTTGACCAACTGCCTGGCTTCTTTCCGTGACGCGGCAAACCCCAATCGGTACACGATATTATCCAGGCGGCATTCCAGCAATTTCAACAGATGCTCGCCGGTTACGCCGGTTCGCCGCTCCGCTTTTCCAAACACTCCGCGGAACTGCCGTTCCTGCAGTCCATAAATCCGCTTCAATTTCTGTTTCTCGCGCAACTGAGCGCTATATTCCGAGAGCCGTTGGCGCCCCTGACCATGTTGTCCCGGCGGATAGCTTCGCCGCTCCACCGCGCATTTCTCCGTCATACAGCGCGTGCCTTTCAGAAACAGCTTCACGCCTTCACGCCGGCATAACCGGCAAACTGGGCCCCGATACTTCGCCACTGATTCCTCCTTCGTCAATCGTTATCGTTATCCGTTAAACGTCCGGTCCCTGTTCCTAAGCGATTAACGAGTCACGTTTACGTCGCTTTAGACTCTCCTACGCTTGGGCGGCCTGCACCCGTTATGGGGAATCGGCGTCACGTCACGGATCAGATTGATTCGCAATCCCGCCCCTTGCAAGGACCGAATCGCGGATTCACGGCCGGATCCCGGGCCGTTCACGTAGACATCCACTTGACGCATCCCGTGCTCCATAGCCTTTTTCGCGGCGGTCTCGCCGGCTCTCTGCGCGGCAAACGGCGTACTTTTGCGGGACCCCTTGAACCCCTGATTGCCGGAGCTGGCCCACACGACGGTATTTCCGCTCATGTCTGTAATGGTCACAATAGTATTGTTAAAGGAGGCTTGGATATGAGCGACGCCGCTCTGGACAACCTTGCGCTCCTTCTTCTTGCCTTTCTTCACACTCATATCCCGCTCCTCTTCCTGCTATCCATTATTCCCCGCGCATCATGGCTGCGGCATCGGTCTACTACGTCCCGCTGGGAGACGGCTTCCTGGCCTTGCCGATGGAGGCCCGCTTACCCTTTCGAGTCCGGGCATTGGTCTTGGTTCGCTGGCCACGAACCGGCAGGCTTTTGCGATGTCGCAACCCTCGGTAGGTCCCAGTGTCGACGAGTCGCTTGATGTTCATGGACACTTCCTTCCGGAGATCTCCTTCCACCTCGTGATCCCGATCGAGGATCTCTCTCAATTTGACGATTTCATCCTCGCTCAGGTCTTTGACCCTCGTGGCGCCATCGACACCGGCCTTCTTCATGATCTGCGCCGACGTCGCGCGGCCGATCCCGAAGATATAGGTCAGACCAATGTCGATCCGCTTTTCTCTGGGCAAATCTACTCCGGCAATCCGAGCCATCTTTTCCTCCGTTGGTCGGAAACGTTACCTGCTATTCGCTAAACGGCGGACGTGAAAACTCTTTCTTGGCGATTAACGGTTAACGAATCACGACATCATCCCTGCCGTTGCTTGTGCCGCGGATTTTCACACAACACTCTCACGACACCACGGCGGCGAATCACCTTGCATTTGGAACAAATCGGCTTGACTGATGATTTGACTTTCATTCGAACCAATCCCTTTGCGTGGCCTTATGCCCCGATCTATTTGAAGCGATACGTGATGCGCCCTCTGGTCAAATCGTACGGGGACAATTCCACGGTGACCTTATCACCGGGTAGAATCCGAATAAAATGCATGCGCATTTTCCCGGAGATGTGAGCCAGAATGCGGTGTCCATTCTCCAACTGCACACGGAACATCGCGTTCGGCAGCGTTTCCGCCACCGTGCCTTGCACTTCAATGATGTCTTCCTTCGCCATCGAGCAATCCCTACGTTTGACACGCCCCGATGGGCTCGGCCACCCGACTTAAAATGCGGGGCGGACCGGACGCTTGAATCGCAATCGTATGCTCGAAATGCGCGGAGAGGCTGCCGTCCTTTGTCACAGCCGTCCACCGATCGTCTAAAATCCGGACGCCGCTGTCGCCCATGTTGACCATCGGTTCGATCGCCAGCACCATGCCGACTTGAAGGCGCGGTCCATGGCCGGGCTTGCCGTAATTCGGCACTTGGGGCTCTTCATGAAGTTGGCGGCCGATGCCATGACCGACAAAATCCGTGACGACGGAAAACCCGGCGGCTTCCGCATGCTGCTGGATGGCATGGGAGATATCGGAGAGCCGATTCCCGACAACTGCTTGAGCAATGCCTGCATACAAGGCTTCTTCGGTGGTCCGCAACAGTTCGTTCACCTTGGGATGCACCGGACCGACAGAAACCGTGACGGCCGAGTCGCCGTAAAATCCATCGACAATGGCACCCAAATCCAGTCCGATGATGTCCCCTTCTTTAAGGACACGCTTCGAAGGAATGCCATGGACGACCTGCTCATTGACCGAGGCGCAGAGCGTCTTGGGATAATTCCGGTATCCTTTGAAAGCGGGAAGGCCGCCGCGTGCGCGAATGAACGCTTCAGCGGCCCGATCCAACTCATCCGTGGTGACCCCGGGGCGCACTTCTCTTTTCAGCATCTGAAGCGTTTCCGCCACAAGTCGCGAGGCCTTAGCGATGGTCTCGACTTCATCAGGCGTCTTAAGAATAATCATGCCCGTCGATGTTCGGAAAGTAACTCGATCAATCGTTGATGCACGGTTTCAATAGGACCTGAACCATCCAGCTCGGCGAGAATGCCCCGTCTTCGATAATACTCCACCAGCGGGGCCGTCTGTTCCTCATACACCGCCAAACGGGCCTCCACGGTCTCCTTACGGTCATCACTTCGCTGCGTCACGGTCGCCCCACACCGATCGCAGACTCCCTCGCGTTGAGGCGGCGCAAAATCAAGATGAAACACCGCTTGGCATTTGGAACAACTGCGCCTTCCGCTGAGGCGCCGCACCAATTCATCACGCGGGACTGAAAACCTAACGACCCGGTCGAGATGTTCGCGCCGGTCTTGCAACAGTCGATCAAGCTCTTCGGCCTGCGGCACGGTCCGCGGAAATCCGTCCAGCACAAATCCTCCGGCCGATGCCGGGTCTTTCAATTTTTCATCGACCAGCCCGATCACCACCTGGTCAGGGACGAGCTGCCCCCGATCCATGACAGCCTTGGCTTGCAATCCCAACTGGGTCTGATTTCGAACGGCTTCCCGTAAAATATCCCCCGTCGAAATTTTGGGATGGCCAAGCTCCGTGGCTAGAAGCTCCGCCTGCGTCCCCTTGCCCACACCCGGAGCACCAAGAAATACCAATCGCATACCCGTCTAGCCGCTCCGTCCTTTCAAACGTCCCTTCGCGAGGAAACCTTCGTAGTTCCGCATGAGCATGTGGGATTCAATTTGCTGAGCCGTATCTAATCCCACCCCGATCACAATCAGTAACGAAGTCCCTCCGAAGTAAAACGGCACATTGAGCTTGTAAATAAGAAATTCAGGAATCACGCACACCGCCGCAAGGTAGACCGCGCCGACGAGAGTAATACGCGTCAGCACCTTATAGATATAGTCGGACGTGCGTTGGCCTGGCCGAATTCCTGGGATAAATCCCCCGTACTTCTTCATGTTATCGGCCATGTCCACGGGATTCAGAACA
>DATFCE010000194.1:0-3028 GCA_035253365.1 Nitrospiraceae bacterium | reverse complement strand
CGACCCGTAACGCGGCACGCTCCAATACCATAGAGGCGGCTCGATACACCAGGTTTCGTCCATCAGTCGGTAATGAGGCGTCGTCGCACTCGAGCTTAATCTCAGTTGTGTGGGGGCACAGCCGGATGTGCAATTCATCGTCCAACTCCACCGTTTGCATCAACGACCAGATGTTATGGTAACCATCCGGACGACGGTCTAGGATCCGAAGAACAAGGTTGATTTTGGCGGGGGCGGAGACCCGAACGTCCTGCTTCATGCGCGATGTCTCGTCTCTAGATTAGTCTTGGCCGCCTTTGATCGCATATTTTTCGAGCCGATATCTAAATGAACGCGTGTTCAAATGCAATAACCGAGCGGCCTTTTTCTTCACCCATCTTGAGCGTTCCAGCGCCTTCAACAAGAGATCCTTTTCTATGGTGTTGATCAGATTCTCAAGATCCAGGCCGTCCGGTGGAATATCCGTGGGATAACTCTGGGGGGGCGCCACATGGCGATGCAGCCAGCCGCGCAAATCCTCCTCCGTGATGACGGAGCCGGTGGCAAACGCCACCACCCGTTCGATGAGATTTTCCAACTCGCGCACATTGCCCTTCCATTCGTGGGACAACAGCATGCGCATGGCATCGTCGCTTAAAGACGGCACGGGCTTGCCGTTGGCGCGGGCGAATTGTTCGAGAAAATGATTGGCGATCAGAGGGATATCGCCCGTCCGCATGCGGAGCGGAGGCAAATTGATCGGAATGACATCAAGCCGATAGTACAGATCTTCACGAAACGATCCGTCGGCCACGGCTCGGGCCAAGTCCTTATTGGTCGCCGCGATGACACGAACATCGACTTTGACATCTCGGGTCCCGCCGACTCGGCGAAATTCCCGCTCTTGGATGACGCGCAGCAACTTCACCTGCATCGACGGGGTCATTTCTCCGATCTCGTCCAAGAAGATGCTGCCGCCGTCGGCCACCTCGAACAGTCCCGCTTTATTGGCGATCGCGCCGGTAAAAGAGCCTCTCATATGCCCGAAGAGCTCGCTTTCGAGCAACGGCTCCGGCAAGGCGCTGCAGTTGACCGTCACGAAGGGCAGCCGGCTCCGCGAGCTGTTGTAATGGATGGCCCTCGCGATGAGCTCCTTTCCCGTTCCGCTTTCGCCGCAAATCAACACATTGCTTTTCGCGTCGGCCACCTTCCGCACGACTTCCAACACTTTCTGCATAGCCTCGCTCTGACCGATGATCTGGGACAGAGACGACTGACTGGCGATCTCTCTCTTCAACAGGGTGTTTTCCGTCGATAGCCGTCTCTTTTCCAGTGCATTCCGAACGATGAGTTGAACTTCATCGACTTGAAACGGCTTATTGAGGTAGTCATACGCGCCGCGTTTCATCGCCTCAATGGCTGAGTCGGCCGAAGCAAACGCCGTGATCAAGAGCACCACCGTTTCAGGCGCGATTTCCTTGACCGCCTTCAGGACTTCGAGGCCGCCTACCTTCGGCATCTTCAGATCGGTAATCACAAGGTCGAAAATCTCTTTCCCGATCTGGGCAATGGCCTCTTCGCCGTCCGCGGCTACGGTGACCGCATACCCCGCTCGCTTGAGCATGATGCTCAAGACATCCCGCATGCTTCGTTCGTCATCGACAACTAAGATCTTTTCCACGGTTCTCTTCCTTCATGCCAGAGTCGAAGGCCCGCCTCCCCCGACACCGGTAAACAGACGACAAATTGAGATCCTTTTCCCTCACGGCTTTCCACGCGAATCCACCCCCCGTGGAGGTCCACGATGCGATGCACCGCCGCCAGGCCCAAACCCGAGCCTCGCTTTTTCGTGGTAAAGAACGGAAGAAAAATCTTATCCAGCGATTCTTTCTTGATTCCTTCGCCGGTGTCCTGAAATAAAATCTCGATGATCTCCCCGTGCCTACCACCGGAACCGATCGAGCGCCGGCCTGTGGCGATCGTCAGACTGCCTCCCGGCGGCATGGCTTCGAAGGCATTGACGGCCAGATTCCAAAACACCTGTTTCATTTGATCCGGATCGACTTGCGCGACGAGGGTACCGGGGCTCGGATGGGTGATCAGGACAATATTAGGTTGGGATTGGGCTTCATGCCGAATGAGGTCCAAGGCTTCGGCCAGCACATCATTGACGTCACATTCCTTGAGATTCAAGGCCGGCGGACGCGCGTAGAGCAAAAACTCCGTGATGATGGAATCCAATCGGGTGGTTTCACGAATGGCGATGTCCATGAGATGCCCGTTCGACTCTTCCAGATGTAAATCCCGCCGCAGCATCTGCATGGAGCCCGCGAGAGCAGCCAGCGGGTTTCGGATTTCATGCGCCATACCGGCCGACATTTCGCCCAGCGTCGCCAGCCATTCCCGTCGGCGCATCTCTTCTTCGCGGTCCCGAATCTGCGTGAGATCCTGAAACACGCCGACCAAACCGGTGCGCACCCCGTTCTCCGTCAAGGGAGCCAGCGTCATGCCCAGCACAAGGCGGCTCCCATCGGCCCGTCTTCCTTCGCCTTCAAATCGATACGGAGCCAGAAGGGTTGACGGATCAGCCTCGAAGAGGTTCGCCTGCTCCCAATTGAAGACCTCCCACCAGGGTTTTGTTTGGACCGATTGTAATGAATTTTGCGTGATCTCTCGGGCGGCGCGGTTGAACGAGGTGATTCGCCCTGCGGCGTCCGTGGTGAACAACCCGCTGCTCAGACTCTGTACGACATTTTCATGAAAGGCTTGCAGGCGGCTCAAGCCTCGCTCTTTTTCGACAAGCGATTGTCCGGCCCGCTTTAATTGTCCGGCCAACGCCCCGCTGAGCAGGCCGACGACCACGACGGCCACGCTATGAATGCCAAAGGCATAGACGCTCTCCCCTGAAGACACGCGGTTAGGGGGCGGGAGATCAAACAGTTCAGCAGATTGCACGTTGGTCACGAGCCCGAACAACAAGACTGAAATACCGGCGGTTGTCAATCCCCCCCCGCGTCGTAAAATCAGACTGGCCAGCATGACGGTAACC
>DATFCE010000193.1:0-8439 GCA_035253365.1 Nitrospiraceae bacterium | reverse complement strand
CATTCTCGTGGCCCCATTCGCGCGCGGCGGTCTTCACGAGGCCCAGCAGGCCGGCTTTGGATGCCGCGTATGCGGCTTGGCCGGCCCGTCCTTGCAATGCCGCGAAGGAGCCGACGACGACGATTGACCCGCCGCGCCGCGCTACCATCTGGGCCCCGGCAGCTTTCACACAATGAAATGTTCCCGTCAGATTGCTCTCAATGATGGAATTCCATTCTGCGCAACCCAGGCGCAATAGCAGGCGGCTAGAGGAGATGCCCGCGTTCGCCACGAGCACATCCAGGCGATCCCATCGGGCGACGCAATCCTGCACCATCGCCTCGACTTGATGGCAATAGCGGATATCAGCCTGATACAGGTCCGCTTGCCCCCCGCTCCGAGTAATAGCATCGGCAGTCTGGTCGGCCTCTTGTTTCCGTTCTCGATAATGCACGCCGACGCGCCAGCCGGCTTCGCCAAACGCGAGGCAGATCGCACGCCCGATTCCGCGAGATCCACCCGTCACCAAGACCGTGGAAGAAAGCGCCTGAGAGGCTAAGTCGGTGGTATGGTCGCGAGGCACGCGTGGCATTGGAGTGAAATCATTATCATGAAATAGGTCCGGCAGCGCAACGGTCGCTCGCGGGTCTTGCTGGCCCCGTGCGGTTATGTTACCGTGATTGAAGATTGGCTGGAGGATGTATGGGGCTGACGATACGGAAATGGGGTCTTGTGGTCGGGGCGTTCACCATCGGAGGGGCGCTACTGGCCGGTGAGGTTCGGGCGCTGCCGCCTACCCCGCCTGGAGTTGAACGAGTCGCCAATGCAGGCGACTACTTTCCGGATACTATGGGGAGTCAATGGCGGTATCGTGGAGAGATTGTGGAAGGTCCGCTCCAGAGCATCGCCAAAAAGGGTTTTCTCAATGTCTCGATGGTGAAGGGAACGGAGAAGATTCAAGGCGTGGCAGTAAAGGTGTTCCACGATACCAATCCCGGCAATCACGGCCCATCAGATAGTTACTATCGGCGGGACCCGGCCGGCATTGTCTATTACGGCTCAGAACCGGGTACCCCCATTGAGCGGCAGTTAATCCCATATCAAATCGTCCGCTTTCCGCTGGATCTTCCGTCGTCGTTTCAGCAGTTCGACCGCAAAGGGTTGGACTTCGGCAGTGACCTGGACGGCGATGAGCAAAATGAGCAGGCGGATATGGAGGCCGTGGTCACGGCGGTCGGGAAAGAGCCGGTCTCTGTTCCGGCGGGTTCCTATTCCGATACGGTTCGCATTGAAGCGCGGATGACGATGCGGATTTCCTTGTCCGGGTCGCAAAAAGTCGCGATCGGCACCGATACGATGACCGCGTGGTTTGCCAAAGGCGTGGGCCTCATTAAGTATGTCGAGCGGCAGGAGCTGCCGCCGCTCCGGTCGGATCGCGGACTGGTGACGGAGATCACCGAAGAGTTGGAATCGTTTACCATCACGCCACAGACCAGCTTACTTCCTTAAACTCCTTTGAGGGAATTGCGCTTCCGGAGATAAGACCTCGTTCTCTTTTCAACAAGAATCCGCGTCCCACTTCTGCAACGCGTCTGCCGTTTATGAGAATCAATGAGATTAGGCTTCAGTGATTCTGTCCTCAGCGACAAGAAAAAACAATAGATCCTCCCAAGCCTCCACCTCCTCCGAAACGCAAGAGTGGATATAGATGATACCTTGCGATTTAGAGAGTGGTGCAGAAGAGAAGCGTGGTGAGGACATCCATGAGTAACCTGAAAGAAGAAGCGGTTGCTCTCTATCGTGCAGGAAAATACGCTGAGGCTTTCCCGAAGTATCTCACTCTTTCCGAACAGGGCGATGTTCAGTCACAGATAATTGTTGGGCAGATGTATGAGGAAGGACTTGGAGTTCAACAAAACCTCGGGCAGGCAAGGCATTGGTATGAAGCTGCGGCTGACAGAAACTCCCTCGAAGCGCAACATCGTCTCGGCTATCTGTTCTACCAGGCTAATGATTGGACAAACGCCTTTACATGGTATCAGCGTGCAGCATCGAGAGACTACCTGCCAGCGTTGTGGAGATTGGCTTGGCTGTATAAACAGGGTAAGGGGGTAGCCGTTGACCAAAACAAAGCATATAGCTTGTTAGAACGTGCAGCGAAAAGCGGACATATATTTTCTAAACGAGATTTGGCGATTATGCTCTTAAAAGGCCGTCAGGGATTTTTGAGGATATTGAAAGGGATTGGCCTGCTCGGTCAATGTATTCTTGACAGTATTCGCATCCTGTCGAGATCATCATCGGATGAGAGGACTAGAATATGAGAGCCGCTGAGGTAATGGCCACCTCACCGCTGACCGGTGGGGAACCAGAGTTCAAACAGGTGAGGGTCAGACACACGACCACGCCCGTATGATGCCACGGACAATCCGATGACGATCGCGGATGCCGACAACCAGGTGACGACGTTTACGTACGACACGCGAGGGCTGCTGCTCACCTCCACAGACGCCCTGAATCAGACGACCACTTTCACCTACGATCCGGCAGGCCGCTTGTTGACCACGACCGATTCCTTGAATCGGACCACGACGCTGACCTACGATAGCGCCGGGAACGGCGACGAGCACGGATGCGCTGAATCGCAGCACGGCCTTTCAGTACGATGCCAAGAATCGGCTCACGCAGGTGACCGACCCGCTCAATGGCGTGACCCTGTACACCTATGACGGGAACGGCAATCTGCTGACCGTGACCGACGCCAAGAACCAGACGACGACGTTTACGTACGATCCGCTGAACCGGCTCGCGTCGACCACGGATCCGCTGGGCAAGACGGAGGCGTACACGTACGACGGCGCGGATAATGTGACGACGAGAGTGACCCCGAAGGGCGAGACGATCGCCTTTGCCTATGATGCGGTCAATCAGTTACTCGGCAAGACGTTGCCCGGCAATCAGAGCACGAGTTACACGTATGATGCCGCCGGCAACCTGACCGGCGTCACCGATCCGGACAGTCAACTGACCATGGCCTACGATCTGGTGAACCGGCTCATGTCGGTGTCGACCACCGGCTCCTCAAATCAGCCGAGCGTGACGCTGGGCTACACCTCTGATCCGACGGGCCATCGGCTGTCGGTGCGGGGGCCGCTGGGCGTGAGCAACTACGCCTACGATGCGCTGGCGCGCCTGCGCACGCTGACGACGCCGGCCGGGCGGGCGACGGCCGCCCCGGGGGCGGTGGCGACCTGGCCCGCGGAAGGCAGTGCCGCCGACCCGGTGGGGAACCAGCACGGGGTCCTCCAGCAGGGGACCGGCTTTACCAGTAGCGTGGTGGGTCAAGGCTTTCAGCTCGACGGCGTGGATGATTACGTGGCGATTGCGGACTCGGCCGCGCTCGACAGTCTCACGACGGCCGTGACCATGGAAGCGTGGATCAACCCGCAGCCGAGCGGGCATTTTCGCCAGGCGGTGTTCGCCCGGCGCGATCCCTTGGTGCGGGAAAGCCTCGAGCTCGATGTGCTGGAGAACGGCCAGTGATGCATAAATGGGGACAGGCTGGATTTCAAGCATTCGATCGCTCTCAACTGCTATTCTGTCTCTGCCGGCGCAAAGCCTCGACGGAGGGTGTTTTCGCTGATCACGCGTGCGATCATAAATTGCGTGAGATAGTCCTCGCCTCCCGCTTTTGTGCCAACCCCAGACAGCCGATGTCCGCCGAACGGCTGCCGCCCGACCAGTGCGCCCGTGATGGGACGGTTGATGTACAGATTGCCGACATCGAAGTTCGCCCGCGCAATTAGCACGTTCGCCGGACTCCTGGAATAAAGCCCACCCGTCAAGGCATAGGGAGAATGATTGGCGAGGCGTAAGGCATCTTCGAAGTTCTGGGCCCGCATGACGGCAAGGACCGGTCCGAAGATTTCCTCTTGGGCGAGGCGATGCGTCGGTTGAATATCCGCAAGGATCGCCGGACCGACAAAATAGCCCGGGCCTTTGACCTCTCGCTGCAGGACGAGCCGCCCCTCTTTTTTTCCGATCTCAATATATTCCTGTACCTTTGTTAAGGCCCGCTCATCAATCATCGGACCCATCCGGTTCCCCGGATTTTCCGGAGGACCGATCTGAAGGCTCATGGCGGCATCGGTAAGCCGCTTGAGAAAAATCTCATAGATTGACTCGTGCACGATCGCTCTGGAGCAGGCGGAACATTTCTGTCCTTGGTATCCGGTAAACGACGCGGCGACGCCCGTCACCGCTTCATCCAGATCCGCTGTCTCGTCCACAATGATGGCGTTTTTCCCGCCCATCTCCGCGATCACATGCTTCACCATGTGTTGTCCCGGCTTGACGTCCGCCGCTTGTGCGATCAAGCGAAGACCGACATCCTTCGATCCGGTAAATGCAATGAGATTGACTTGAGGGTGTGTGGCGAGGGCGTGTCCGACGTCTGCGCCTCCGGGCAGCACCTGCAGCACACCGTTCGGAATACCGGCATCCCTTAGGATCTCAGTCAGCAAAAGCCCCATCACCGATGCCCGCTCCGAAGGCTTGAACAGCACGGTGTTTCCCGTCACCAGCGCCGCCGACACCATGCCGGTCGGGATGGCGAGCGGAAAATTCCATGGCGCGATAATGACGGCCACGCCTCGGGGACCATAGAGAAGATGGTTGACTTCCCCGGGTTCGTGCCCGAGTCGATGCGGGCGACCGAGGCGGCGCATCTTATGAGCGTAGAACTCGAGAAAATCAATCGCCTCGGCGACATCGGCATCTGCTTCGCGCCAGGGTTTGCCGGTTTCAAAGATTTCCCAGGCGGCGAGTTCCAGGCGCCGCCGCCGCATGGCGGCGGCGGCGCGCCGGAGCATGTCGGCCCGCTCCTGTGGAGGGACGGCACGCCACTCATACAAGTGGTCCACCGCGGCATGGACCGCCTTTGGGATCGCGGCAGGATCGTACGCCTCCAGCCGACCAACGATCTCCCTCGGTCGGCTGGGATTCCATGAGACCAATTCATGACCGGACACGGTGTTTTCACGAAGGGTGGGATAAGAGAAGGTGTGTCCAAGTTGCCCTTTCACCTCCTCGATGGCCCGACTCATCGCGTCGCGCGCTGAGGCTTGTGAAAAATCCGTGTGCGGTTCATTGAGAAATCGATCGGCGGGCCGGTCCCCTGACACGGCACGATCGCCGTTACAGCCGGCTGAGGCGACAACCGACAGCGTGTGCGGCTTCGCGAGCAATTGTTCGAGAGGAACCTCCGCATGTTCTTTGCGGAGAAAAGATTCATTGGATGTGTTTTCCAAGAGCCGCCGCACGAGATACGCCATGCCGGGGATGAGTTCCCCGACCGGAGTGTAGAGCCGCACCCGGCGTCCCATTTGCGTGACGGCCTTCTGGATGGGGTCGGCCATGCCGAAGATCATTTGAAACTCGTAGGCATGAGGGGGAATCCCCATGGCTTGGGCGACCGCCTCAGTATGCGCCAGAGTCCGAATGTTATGCGTTCCGAACGCCGGCCGCACATGGTGGAGATGCTGGAGAAGCAGCCGGGTCAGCGCCTCGTATTGCATGTCGGTTTCCGACTTGGACTGAAACACCGGCACCGGCCATCCTCGCTGCTGATAGCGAATCGTGTCCGAATCCCAATAGGCGCCTTTGACGAGCCGGACCGCGACGGGCGCATCTCGGCGACCTGCCCATTGAAGGAGCCGGTCCAGGTCTTCGCGCGTCTCTTTCAAATAAGCTTGCATGGCGATTCCCGCGTACGGATAAGACCGATACTCGGGCTCGGACAAGAGTCGCCTGAACAGCATGAGGGTGAGATCTTTGAGCTCGGCTTGTTCCATATCGAACGTAATGGCAGCCGAGAGGGCCTTCGCCAGATCCAGGAGCGGCCGAATCTGCGCTCCGATCGCGCGATACGCGCCCTCCGGGTCAATCGGGTCCAATTGCGAATACAGAGCAGAGATCTTGATTGAAAGATTGACGAGCGGGATCGATCCAAGATGATCCTCTTCCAACAGCCGGTCGGCGGGCCAGGTGGCGGTGGCATGTCCGAGTCGAACCAGAGCGTTGAGACATCGGTCGCGGTACAAGTCCGCTTCGCGCTCGCTCACCGAGGCTTCCCCAAGGAGATCGACCGAGTAACCCAGCCCCTTTGTCCACAAGCGCGAGAGAACGGGAATAGCATCGTCAATATCCGCGCCGGCAATAAATGTGGTGGCCATTTGATGGATACGCCGGCGGAGGGATTTGGCACTGAGACGCGCGCTTAATTTTGTGGAGGAGATCGCGCGTAGTCCCCATTGAAGCGGCGCGCCCGGCAATTGATCGCCGCCGAAATACTCGTCGATCAGCTTGGCCACTTGGGAGTCGTCATGCAGGGCGGGCAGCACATCGATAAAGCGAAAGAGGCGGACCTTGAACGGGTCATCCTTGGTGCACCATTCCAGCAAGGTATTGGACCACCATCGCCGGTCAAATAAGGTGGGTGTCAGATCTCTGGAACGCACCGCAATCTCGCGGCCGATTCTGAGAATGGCGGTCTCAAGCGTTGAGGAGTCGGCTTTCATCTGCACATATTGTATAAGATTTGTCTTGATAAATTCTCGTGGGATTCGATAAGATACCGCTGTTTGTCTTGAGTACCATATGGTTAGCTCCTAATAGGAGGGTGCGTGTGAAAGAGATACCCGAGAATGTGACCGGGATTGCGGCAAAAATCGATTTTCCTGCTCTGATCATGTTTTCGCTGATCACTCTGGCCACCGTGATCGGCGTGCCGATGTTCGGTTATCTGCACGGCTTTTCCGCGCTGGACTGGATCATGTTCGTGATTCTGTATATGGCCAGCGGGCTTGGGATTACCGTCGGCTATCATCGTTTGATCTCGCATCGGAGTTTTGAATGTAAGGAATGGGTCAAGGCGTGTTTGTTGATTGCTGGCGGATGGGCGCTGGAAAACTCAGCCCTGAAGTGGTGCGCTGACCACATCCGGCATCATGCGCGCTGCGATCAGGATGAAGATCCTTACAACGCGACCAAAGGGTTCTGGCATAGCCATTGTGGGTGGATTTTTGAGAAGTCGCCGCACCGCGATGAGAAGTATGAATCGAAGCTGCGCAAAGATCCGCTCATCATGTGGCAGCATCGTTACTATGTCCCGATCGTACTATCCGGGTTGGCTCTGCCGTTTGTTGTCGGGTTGATCCACGGCGGGTTCATGGGCGGGTTGAGTTGTTTTTTGCTCGCCGGTGTCGGGCGGACCTTTTTCGTGTTGAACTCTACATTCTGCATCAATTCCATCTGCCATCTCTGGGGAGAGCAGCCGCATGGGATCGAGGACAGCAGTCGTGATAGCTGGTGGGTTTCTCTTCTGACGTTCGGAGAAGGCTACCATAACTATCACCACACGCACCTGCGCGACTATCGCAACGGGCCGAAATGGTACAATTTCGATCCGTCGAAATGGCTGATCTTCGGTCTCTCCAAACTGCGATTAGCGTATAATTTGCAGCGCTCTCAGTACTGACTTCCGTCAGTCCTTCCTATTGTCTACCTGGAAACGGTTGGCGTATCATGAAGGCGTCAACCGTTTCAGGGGCCGCAATCCCGATCCAGTCAAAGCGCGAAACCCCGTCGAAGGAACGGCAGCGCGCCTGTGGCGCAACGGAGGTGAGATGGGAGAGGTAAATCCAGCGACATCAGCTAGTGGGGAAAGTCCGGGGAAGGAAGATCTCATCCCGAACGTCAAACAGGTGATCGCCGTCAGCAGCGGCAAAGGGGGCGTGGGGAAGTCGACGGTCGCCGTCAACCTGGCGGTCGCGTTGGCCCTGTCCGGAGCGAAAGTCGGACTGATGGATGCCGATGTCTACGGGCCGAATATCCCCATGATGCTGGGCGTGACCACACCGCCCGAGCAGCAGGATGGAAAGATTAAGCCCGCCGAAAGCCACGGCGTCAAGCTGATCTCCATGGGCTTTTTCGTCCCTGAAGAAACGGCCGTGGTGTGGCGCGGACCGATGATTCACACGGCGATCCAACAGTTCTTTCGCGACGTGGTGTGGGGAGATTTGGATTATCTCTTGATCGATCTGCCACCCGGCACCGGCGATGCGCAGTTGACGATTTCGCAATTGGTTCCGTTGTGCGGCGCCATTACCGTGACCACCCCGCAAGAGGTCGCGCTGCATGATGTCCGGAAGGGCATGATGATGTTCCAGAAGGTCAACGTCCCGTTGCTGGGTATCATCGAGAATATGAGCTATTTCGTCTGCGGCCATTGCGGCACCAGGAGCGACATCTTTTCCCACGGGGGTGGTGAGCGGGCGGCGGAGAAGCTGGGGATTCCTTTTCTTGGAGCCATTCCGATCGATCCCGCCATCCGGGCAGGAGGCGATGCGGGGATGCCGATCGTCGTGGCCGATCCGGCTTCTCCTCAAGCCATCGCATTTA
>DATFCE010000192.1:0-4311 GCA_035253365.1 Nitrospiraceae bacterium | reverse complement strand
AACATCTATCGGTTCATGCCGATCCGAATCACTCGGGAAGATACCATCCGCATCCATGGAACGAACGAGCGCCTCGCGGTGGATGAGTATGCCCATGCCGTGGCGTTCTATGCCCGGTTGATCCTCAACGCGTCGCAATAGCAGTCGAATCGGCGGAGGGCGATGGATCGTTCGCAAGGCCTCAGCGTCCCGTATCCGTAGTTGCTGTCTGTCACCGTCTGTGATAGACAGAAGAACCCATCGCTGGAGTTGTGTGATGGCGCCACGTGCAAGGGTTCCAACCGTGTTGTTTTGTCCGGGAAACTGATCGGACGCCTGACCTAAGTCGCTGAGTCCTCGCGTCTTCGGCCGTTCTTTTCATTCCGTGCAAGACGATGCTTATTTCAAGGAGGGCTCATGGGTTCAAAGATTTATGTGGGCGGATTGCCGTACTCCACCACCGAGCAGCAATTGAACGAGTTTTTTTCCGCGCACGGCACCGTCGCATCGGCGCGCGTGATGACGGATAAGTTTACAGGGCAGTCGCGAGGGTTTGGGTTTGTCGAAATGTCTACGGAAGAGGAAGCCAAAGCGGCGATCAATGCGCTGAACGGGACGCAAATGGGCGGCCGGACGCTGACAGTAAATGAAGCGAGGCCTCCGGAGGCTCGTTTCGGCGGCGGAGGGGAAGGCCGCGGACGCGGCGGATTCGGCGGACGCGGCGGGAAACGAGACAATTGGTAAGTGTTGGATGAAGTAGGATACTTCATGGATTGACCGTGAACTCACGTCTCTTGAACATGACTACAGATGCGGAGTACGACATGACACATTCAAAGAGCCGAATCGTCCGACTCATCGTCAGTGCCGCTATCCTCATCGGTATGGGACCGATAGTGCAGGCCGCCGAGAATTCGACGGCCGTGACGGATGGCACAAAAGTGACCCTGGAGTATACTCTCGCGCTGCCGGACAAGACGGTCATCGAAAGCAATGTCGGCCGTGAGCCGATCTCATATATCCATGGCCATCAGCAGATCATCAAAGGTCTGGAAAAAGGATTGACCGGGATGAAGGCGGGCGAGAAGAAGCATATCACTGTGCAGCCGGAAGACGCTTATGGTCCGTACGACGAGCGGAAAAAAATTACGGTTCCCAAGGAAAATATTCCCGCTGAGGCCAAGGTGGGAACTCGATTGCGTTCGCCGGATGGGCAAGAAGCCAAAGTGGTGGCGATGGAGGGCAACTCGGTCGTGGTTGATACCAATCACCCATTGGCCGGCAAATCGCTGGTGTTCGACATCAACATCTTAAATGTTGAGGCCCAAGCGGGGACGTCTTCTAAACCCAACAACTAGATCTAGATGGCCGCCGGGCTTGGAATGTCTGGGGGAGGCGCGAACATTCAGACGGTGAGCCGACCTCAGGACGGACCAGCCTTCTGTACTCCATCGGCGCAAATCCGCCCCTATGCGACGTTGGCTATCTGACGCGCTACTGATTTCGTTACCCTGTGTGCTGGCCTTGCTGCTGTATGACTGGGCCGCAATGGTGGTGCTCCGGCATGGACCGCCTCGGCTGGTACCGTGGCATGAGTTGGCGGAAGGGCTCATGCAGGACATCGGGTTGGCGACAACTTACGCGGTCACCATCACGCCTCGGGTGACGGAGGTCGTAGCCGGAGAGGGGGACAGGATCAGGCACGCGTGCCTCATTATGCTGGGGTTGGGATTGGCCTGGTATGCCGTGGTCTGCGCGTGGCTCACCAGGCTGTTGGACGCGCCACTGGATCTCGGGATGAGTCTTGTGGTGTTATTCGTCATCCCGATGATCGTGTCGCCGTCGTATGTACGATGGCTGCGGACCAAGGTGCCGAAAATCTCCCGTCGATCGGGCGACACCATACTCCCCAAGTATGATGCGCATGGTCATCATCCGCCATCGGCTCCCAAATAGGAACCGATACCGTAACGCTCGAACCAGGCTGTGAGGTGCGAGAGCTGATCGGTGTAGAGAACGAGCCCAAAAGCAATCAGCACCATGCCGCTGAGCCGCGAGACGAGCCCCAGGTATGCCCTGATTTGCTTGAAGGAAGCGAGGAAGCGGTCCAAGGCCAACGACGTGAGCAGCAGAGGCACGCCTAGTCCCAAGGAGTAAAAGGTCAGCAGTGTGACGCCATCGAGCACGGTCTCCGTTGTGCCGGCGTACAGGAGCATGGTCCCGAGCACCGGTCCCACGCATGGCGTCCAACCGGCGGCGAACGTCGCGCCGATCACAAACGAGCCGGCATAGCCCATCGGACGGTTGGTGAAATGGACTCGTTTTTCAGTCATGAGAAACTTCAACTTGATGATCCCCGTCAGATACAGCCCGAACACGATAATAAGGATCCCGCCCACTTTACGAATCCCGCTCTGGTAATCCGTAAGCAGTTGGCCAATGAAACTGGCTGAAGCGCCGAAGCCGATAAACACGACTGAAAAGCCCGCGATGAACACGAGCGAATTGACGACGATGGTCGTTCGTAACCGGCTCCGCATGTCCGCGTTCATTAATTGATCGAACGACAGGCCGGTAATATAGGTCAGGTAGGAGGGCACCAACGGCAGCACACAGGGCGACACGAACGACAGCAGGCCCGCCAAAAAGGCGGTCATGAGAGAAGTCTGGGGAAGCCCATCGAGCATTGCCATTCCTCTTGTCTGCAGGTCACGCGGCCGTCGCGAAGACGCAGGCTTGCTAAAGGAGAGAGCGGTCAGCCGCTCCCTCCTGTCTTCGTTCTTTCTCAGCCTTTCAGCGCCGAAAGAAATTCTCGAAACTGCAGATTCTGAAGCACCCCGCCTCCCCGATGAACCAGGACAATACTGCCCTGCGCATCCAGCAGGACGTACGTTGGCGTCGCGTTGACCTTGAAGGTCTGCGCCATCCACCGGTCTTCGTCATAGGCGGTGGGAAAGACAAAGACATCCGGCCGGGCTTTCACGAATGCTTCCACGTTCGCTCGAATATCGGCGAACCCGATGGAAAGCATGCGGAGCGGCGCCGGCTTGTCCTGCTGCTGGAATTGCGACAACAACGGCAATTCACGCTGGCAAACCTTGCACCAAGGAGCCCAAAACACCAGCAGCACCGGCCGGCCTTTGAGCGAATCATTGCTGTACGTTTCTCCGGACAGCGTGACCAGATCAAACGCCGGCGCCGGAAGGTTCGCGCCGGCTTTCGCCATTGCCCCGTCGTTCCATGCCCCTTGCCCGATCAGACCAATCACGATCAGCGCCACGCCGAGCACACTGAGTTCGAGTCGACGCATCACCGCACCTCTTCTCTTCATGGCTTAATGTACAAATACCCTTCGCGCTGCAGATCCGCGATGCGCTTGACCGCGACCGGATGCAAAGTGGCGACAAATCCTTTCGCCAGATTGTCGATGGTCTTGCCGAACGCCTTCATCGACACTTGGCACATTTCCGCCTTGACGCCTTTGCTGATCGCCTGGTCGAACCGTTTGGTCATCTCCGCATCCATCTTGTCTTTCTCGAAGAGTTCCAGCGCCGGTCCGTGCACGACGAGTTCGACATCGATCTTGTCCGGACCGCCCTCGGCGTCGATATGTTTGTTGATAAGCGCCAAGGCGTATTTCGCAACCTCGGGATCTTTGCTGTCCACGTGATAGAGCACTTTGACTTTCCCGTCGTTGGCCGGGTCCGCCGCGTGCAGCCGTGCCGGGCTGATCACGAACGCCAGCATCGGAAGCAGAGCAAGCGCAAAGATGAACAGCGGCGTGAATAGAAATCGCTTAGACATGGCATCCTCCTCGGTTAGATCAAATATGGTGGGTCGTACGGACATCATGGTGAGATCATACGGCGGCATGGCATGCGACGGTAGAGGAGACTGCGCCGGCGGTCGCAACAATTCTTCCTCTATGCCGTAGGGGAGAATGCCTCTACGAGCCTGGATCATTCATGAACGTACTGCGACGGTCGATTCTCTCGCCCGGCGAAGCTTTTCTCGTTCAGTCTCCTCGACGGACCGCGAGTACGCCTACGTCGACCTCACTTGCGAGAAGCTTCGCGTCTTGGCGCGTCTGGGGCGGGTGGGTGAAATTGCGGCCTCGCCTCAACCGCCTCGTAACGACATTCATGAATAATCCTGGCCCTTCTGGAAGCGCCGGCTGAAGTAGACCGCCGCTTGAGAGCGGCGGGTGACGTGAAGTTTCTGGAAGATGTTGGCGAGATAATTCCCGACCGTCTTCTCGCTGAGGTTCAAAGCGGCGGCGATTTCCTTGTTGGTCTTCCCATCGGCGACCAGCGCCAAGACGCGCCGCTCCTG
>DATFCE010000191.1:0-3581 GCA_035253365.1 Nitrospiraceae bacterium | reverse complement strand
TACACTTCGCCGAGACCGGTCGTATTAGGCACCAATTGAGAGACGGCTCCCTGCGGCAAAAGCTCTTGGACTTCGAGCACCCGCTCCAAGACAAGTTGGCGGGCCAAATAGATATCGATATCGTCCCGGAAGACCACGGTGATCATCGAGAGGCCGACTTTGGAAAACGAACGGATATCGGTCAGGCCCGGCGCGCCTCGCAACTGAAGCTCGATCGGGAAGGTGACGAAGCGCTCGATCTCAGCCGGAGAGAGGCCCTGCGCTTTGGTGACGACCTGGACCAGAACATTGGTGACGTCGGGAAAGGCGTCGATCGAGATGGTGCGGAAGGCATAGAGACCGCCGGCCGACAAGGCGACGGCAAAGACCAGCATCAGGACTCGTTGCCGCAGGGAAAACTCAAGGAGGGATCTGAGCATTACAATTGCTCGCCGAGCAGCTCAGATTTGAGAATAAAGGCGCCGCTGGTGACGATGTGCTCGCCTTCATGGAGGCCCTCCGTCACCTTGACGTTTTCTCCATTGGATTCTCCTAGCTTGATCTCGCGGACCTTAAACGTGTGCGCGTCTTGCTGGACGAAGACGAATTTTCTCTCTCGCTCTCGTTGCACGGCGGCTTCCGGGACGGTCAGCGCTTTTTCTTCTGGGTCTGAATAAACCCGAATGGTGGCGTACATTCCCGGCTTCAGCTTGCGATCAGGATTCGGCACTTCGATCCGAAGTTTCATCGTCCGCGTGGCGACATCCAACACATCGCCGACATAGGTGACTTTCCCATGAAAGACCTTCCCGGGGTAGGCCGTCACGAGAACTTCCACCTGTTGTTCACCGGCCGACGCGTCAGTGCGGATAAATGGAATATCCTTTTCCGGAATATTGGCCAGCGCCCATACTTCCGACAGGTCGGCCACGGTAAAAAGTTTTTCGGTCACCTCGACGACTTCGCCTCGGGTCAGGTTGCGCGCGATCACGCGACTTTCAAACGGCGCGACGATCGGCACATAGGAGTGGATCTTTTGTTCTTTATCCAAGCGGTGGATTTGCTCCTCGCTCACGCCGAGCAGACGCAAGCGGTCCTGCGCCTCGCGCTTCTCCGCCCGGACACTGAGCATCTCTCCTTGCCGGCGTTGACCTTCCGCAAGCCCGATGACTTTTTCCTCCAGCAGCGTCTTCGCGCGCTCATACGCTTGTTCGGCCACATACAGCTTGGCGCTTGCTTTTAGGTAGGCGGACTCCGCCATGCCCAGCTCGCTGCTGTACAGAATCGCCAAGAGATCCCCCGCTTTGACCTGCTGGCCGAGATCGGCGTAGACATCAACCACCCGGCCACGTACAAGGGCGGTGATTTCCGCGGTGGCATGGTGATTCGGAGCAATGGTGGCCGGAAAATCGCGATGCACCCTGAATTCGCCGCGAGTGACAGGACGGACGACGATATCGCCTCGCTCGATCTCGTGCTGGGTGAGCCGTACTAGTCCCGATTCCTGCGGTTCGGGTTGCGGTTTGGCGCCCGTAGCTTCTTCGGGTTCGCTGGTGCACGCGGCGAAGAGCACCAGGCTCAGGCTCAGGCTCAGAAGTTTCTTCATGGAATGCAGGCTCATATCTAAAACACTCCGCCCACCGCGCGCTCGAGCCGGGTAAGAGCCACCGACAGCTCGAATCTGGCCTGAGCGTAATCAAAGAGAATTTGCCGGCGTACCCGTTGAGCGTCCAGAACCTCCAGTAAGCTCGCGGCTCCTTGTTGGAAACTGAACTGCGCGATGCGGAGCGCCTCCTGTGCTTGCTTGAGCAGCCCCTTCTCAAACACCTCGATGAGATTGGCCGTCGTCAACGCATCCTGATAATGTTGATTGACTTCTTTGATCAGGATATTGCGAGTTCGCAACAACCCGGCCTCTTCCGTACGCTTGGCGCCGAGTGCCGTCGCGATCTCGCCCTGCTTTTGGTACCAAATGGGGGTCGGGATACTGAGCCCGACATCGAATCCTTCGCGACCGTATTCGCGTGTATAACTTGTGTTGAGGGTCAAATTGGGCACTCGATTATGGCGCTCGAATTCTATGTTTCGGTCCGCCTGCTCCACCGATTTGACCAGCCGCTGGATTGAAGGATGCTGCTCCATCGCCCGCACGATTAATGGATCGAGCGCCGTCATATCCCGAGGAAACACCCGAAAGTCGCCCTCGATATCATAGTTTGTGCCTAAGGCTCCGACGGTCAGCGTATCGAGAAATACCCGATTGACCCGCACCGCATTCTCGGCTCTCGTCACGACCTGGTCGGCCTTCAACACCTCCACCTGGGCCTTGATCGCCTCAAATTGGGGAGCCTCGCCCAATCGCACCCGGACGTTGACGATCCGTTGGACATCTTTGACGATTTCAAGGTTTTGCCTCGCCAGCTCCTCGTCCCGCTGTGCGAGAAAGAGATCGTAGAACGCCAGCTTGACATCAGTCACCAGATTGAGCCGTGTTTCGATCAACCCCGCCGTGGCTCCGGCCAAGCCGGCTTCCGCAGCACTTTGGCGCGCGGCGCGCTTCTTGGGCCATTCGAAGGGTTGACCAAACGATGCCATGTATTCTGTTGCTGAGGTCGGAATCTCAGTCGTCAGGGGTCCTGCATCCCTCAAAAAACCTTTGCCTCCATCGCCTCTAAGGACAGGATTCGGATAGGCGCCTGCGGATACTCGCTGGCCGGTGCTCTGATCGATCACTCCCCGCGCCCCCGCCATGACCGGATTTCGCTCGACCGCCAAATCGATAACCCGAAGAAGATCATAGGACGGCCGCGCCGGTTGGGCGCCGCTCGCCTCCATGGGTATGAAAGAGGAGAGAACCATGCCGCTGCAAACGACCGTCGCGCCCCACTTCTTCATTTTCATGTTCCCTCCTCAGTAATACTGGAGATGAAATTTCCCACCGCTTAGTCTGTCGTAAAGCTGCAAAAAATAAACATTCTAGTCCACTTCCGCCGATCACGCCGTCAGTCCAGCCTTACGTCCGGCGTACTCAATCGTCTGACACGTCATAATGTCCGAGGAACGGCGCCGTATCGTTTGCCAGCCGCGCCTCTGTTTTCGCATCGAACACATGCGCGATGGCCCCCTCCAAAGACAGAGATACCCTATCGCCCGGCCTCGCGTGGAAACCTCCCGGCGCCACGCCGATCAAGATGGTCGCCTCATTCGCGTATGCTCCGTGAGGCGGAATGCCTTGTTCCACCTCACACGTTACCCATACCTGCCCCGCGGTCGGTTCCACTAAGCGAACGGCGCCGGCCAATCCCTTCTCCACACGCGCTCCTGTGGAATTTGCCGTCGCAAGGCCTGGCACTGCACGAACGTGAATATCCTCCGGCTTCACTCCCAACATCACGCGGCCATGATGAGCGCGGCCAATGTCGGGCAAGGGTATCCGTATCGAGCCGGCCACGGCTTCGTTTCCTTCAAGCTGCGCCTCCAGGAGATTCATCGGGGGATGGCCGATGAAGCCGGCCACGAACACATTGCCGGGCCGGTCATACAAATCTTGCGGCGTGCCGACCTGCTGAACGCATCCGTGATCGAGCACCGCCACGCGATCC
>DATFCE010000190.1:0-5386 GCA_035253365.1 Nitrospiraceae bacterium | reverse complement strand
CCGAACGACACCGGCTCCCCGTGAATCCCATGCGACCGCCCCACCATCACGGTGTCGCGATGCTCCAACGCGCGGCCTTTGATCGCCGCCAGCAGCGCATCGAGATCTTCCAGAATGATGTCGAGGGCCTCCGTCATTTGCACGGCCAACGCCGTATCGACCACATCGGAAGACGTCAGGCCCTTGTGAAGAAATCGGACTTCCGGGCCCACCGGGTTGGCCAGCGACTCCAAAAAGGCGATCACATCATGCTTCACCACTTTCTCGATCGCAGCAATCTGATCCGGATCGATCCGCGCTTTTCGGCGAATCCGGGCCGACACACCCTGTGGCACCTCACCGACGCGCTCCAGCGCCTCGCACGCCAACAGCTCGACCTGCAGCCAAACCTCATATTTATGCCGCAGGTCCCAGATGGCCTTCATGCGCGGCAAGGTGTAGCGATCAATCATTCATTCTCCATTTGGTGATGTGGCGATCTGGCGATTTCTTGATTGGTTCAGAAATCACCAAATCACCAGATCACGAAATCACACGTTCTTCGCGGCCGCCGCCCGCTTGCCAGCCAGGCGGGGTTCGGTGTTGAGCACATGGTCCAGAATGCCGTTGACGAAGCGCTTGGTTTCCTCGTCGGCAAAATCCTTAGCCAGCTCGATGGCTTCGTTGACGGTCACTTTGGCCGGCACGTCCGGCATCCACAGCAACTCGTACAAAGCCCCGCGTAAAATGTTGCGATCGACGATCGGCATGCGGTCGATCGTCCAATTTGTCGCATGAGCGCCGATCAACGCGTCCAGTTCCTCCCGGCGCAGCATGACGCCATCCACCACGCGGTCGGTGAACTCCCGCACATCCGGCGGGACCTCGTGGCGGCTCCAAAACTCATCCAACCAATGGTCGGTGTTGCCGTGGATGTCCCACTGAAAGAGGATTTGAAGCGCGCGTTCGCGCGATTTTCGCCGGCTACCCACGAGAAGCTCGCTTTTTGGTCTTCTTTGGCCGGGCGACGGGCATCTGAGCCCGATCCACCTTGGCTATAGGCATCTCCGCCAGGAGCGTAGCCATCTCGATTGCCGTGCGAGCGGCTTCCGCGCCTTTATTGCGCTCAATGCTTCCCGCCCGATCGAGGGCTTGCTCCACCGTATCAGTGGTGAGTACTCCGAAGATCACCGGAACGTCCGTGTCCCATGCCGCCTTCGCAATCCCACGACTGGCTTCTTGGCTGATGTATTCAAAATGCGGCGTCTCCCCTCGAATCACGGCCCCCAGACAGATCACCGCATCAAAACGTCCCGATCCCGCCATGCGCCGGGCCACCAGCGGAATCTCGAACGCGCCCGGTACTTTGGCGACTTCAATCCGATCTTCCGGCGCGCCGGCCTTTTGCAAGGCTTCGAGCGCTCCTGCCAGCAGTCGATCCGTCACAAATTCATTGAACCGGCTCGCGACGATGCCGAAGCGGAGACCGCGAGCGTCCTGACTGCCTTCAAAGGTTCGCATGGCCTGTACAGAAGTTGCTGAATCTGGTGATCTGGTGAATGTCGGAAGAATCTGCAGAGACTTGCGATTTGGCGATCTGGTGATTTTCAAGAAAGTTCGGCCTTACTTTCAAATCAGTCAATCGCCAGATCGCCAAATCACAAATGCTCCTCACACTTTACTCAGGATGTGCCCCAGCTTATTTTTTTTCGTGCGCAAATACCGTTCGTTTGCCGCGCGGGGGGTGATTTCAATCGGAACGCGCTCCACCACCTTGAGCCCATACCCTTCGATGCCGACGATCTTCCGCGGGTTGTTAGTCATCAGCCGGATTTTTCGTAATCCTAAATTCACAAGGATCTGCGCGCCGATCCCGTAATCACGCAGATCAGGTTTGAAGCCGAGCTGCAAATTCGCCTCGACGGTATCGCTGCCCTCGTCTTGCAACTTATACGCTTTGATCTTGTTCAACAGTCCGATGCCGCGCCCCTCCTGGTTCAGATACAGCAGCACGCCGCGCCCCTCCTTCTGAATCATTTCCATGGCGCGGTGAAGCTGATCTCGGCAGTCGCATCGAAGCGACCCAAAGACATCGGCCGTCAAGCAACCGGAATGGACACGGACCATGGTGGGCACCGCCCCATCCACCCGTCCTTTGACCAAGGCAATGTGCGTCCCGCCATCCACCTCGTTTTCGAACACGACCGTTTCGAATTCTCCGAAGACCGTCGGAAGCTTCGCGCTGACGACTCGCTTAATAAACGTCTCCCGGCGCATCCGGTATTCGATCAACGCTTTGATCGTGACCATTTTCAGCCGATGGCGCTTGGCGAATTTGGTGAGCTCCGGCACGCGGGCCATCGTCCCGTCTTCATTCATGATCTCGCAGAGCACCCCGGCCGGATATAGTCCCGCCAGCCGCGCAAGATCGACCGAACCTTCCGTCTGCCCGGCGCGCCGCAGCACGCCGCCTCGCTGAGCCTTGAGCGGGAAAATATGCCCCGGACGCGCGAGATCGGCCGGTTTGCTTTTGGGATCGATCGCCGTGCGAATCGTGGTCGCGCGATCGGCCGCGGAAATGCCGGTGGTGATATCCCGACGCGCGTCAATCGATACCGTAAAGGCCGTGCCGAACGTGGCGGTATTCTCATGGGCCTGCGGGGGCAGTTGCAACTCGTCCACGCGCTCAGGCGTCAGCGCCAAACAAATCAGCCCTCGCGCATGCTTCGCCATGAAGTTGATCGCATGAGGCGTCACCTTTTCAGCCGCCATCACAAGATCGCCTTCATTTTCGCGATCTTCATCATCGACCAGCACGACAAACTGGCCTTTCTTAATCTCTTTGACCGCCTGTTCGATGGAATCAAATGTGGGCGCCATGGTCTTGTTCATACATGAATGCGTCCGGCACAACCGTCATACTTAAATCTTTCTCCCCCCGCTGTCAATGATGACCGCCACACACTTCAGACAGCGTATTGAACGCGCGCCGCGTACGCCGAAGCACGATGAACGCGCTGAAAGCAGCCGCGAGCGAAGTGGCGGCAAAGAGCCATAACCCGGCGCGGTACGTGTTGCTCACATCCTTGAGCACACACCCAGCCAGACCGGCAACAAAAACCCGCCGATGCCGCCGGCCGCCCTGATGCGACGTGTTGGGCTCAATCATGAGCGCCACGTCATGACGACCGCGCAAGCCAATGCCCGCGACGAGCGGACGATGACGGCAGTATTTGTTCCGGCTTTGTTCTCCGCATCGTTCTGTTTATAATGCACGGATATCGTCAAGGCGGCGGTGCCGCATTGCGACAGTAGGAGCGCATGGCCGATCAGCACTCAGACTTTGTGCAGGATGATCCGTGGGAAGCCGTGGATGTGGAATCCGACCCGGCGTCCGAGGAGGAGCCCACCCAAGAATTCCCCGATTTCAAACCGGACGGCGGAGACGGCGCGGCGATACCGACCGCGCTGACGCCCGTCACCTCGCTCCAGCATTATTTGGCTGAGGTGCGCCGGTATCCGTTTCTCTCCAAAGAAGAAGAGTTGCAGCTCTTTTACGAATATCAGGTTCATGGCAGCCGTGAGGCCGCGGTGAAATTGATCCTTGCAAATCTGCGGGTGTCCGTCTCGATCGCCTCCGAATATCATCACACCGGCGCCGACCAATTGGACCTGATCCAAGAAGGCAATGTCGGGCTCATGCAGGCGATCAAGAAATTCGACCCCAAAAAGAATGTTCGTTTCCATGCGTACGCGGCGTGGTGGGCGCGCGCGTACATCCTGCGTTACTTGCTCAACACGTACCGCCTGATCAAGGTGGGCACGACCCAGGATCAGCGCAAGCTTTTTTACAATCTAAGAAAAGAAAAGGCCAAGCTCGAGCGCGAAGGATTTTCGCCGGACACGAAGCTGCTCGCGGACCGCTTGAACGTCCGGGAGCGTGACGTGATCGAGATGGACCAGCGTCTGGGCAGTTGGGAATTATCGCTCGATCAGCCGCTGACGCAGGAGACCGAAGGCACGCTGCTGGATGTCCTCCCTGCGCGGGGCGCGCCGGTGGATGAACAACTCGCCGCCAGCGAGCTTCAAACGATCTTTCGGGAAAAATTAGCCGAATTCGTGAAGACGCTCAATGAGCGCGACGAAGATATTCTCCGCAATCGCATCTTGTCCGAGACGCCCGTAACGCTCGAGGATTTGGGCCACAAATACGGGGTGACGAAGGAGCGGACCCGGCAGTTGGAAGCGCGCATCATCAAGCGGCTGAGGGATTACCTTAAAAAGGAAGTCAAAGATTTCGATAGCTTGCGATCCTAACGCACGGTCTCCGAACGTATCGATACATCAGTGTTTTCTCCCACGATACCGCATTGGATTTTTACCAGAAAAGAAAATCTCCGACTCCCCTTGACTTCGACTTCATGAGGACTATCTGGGTGCCGGTTCCAGCCAACCCGGTGTACCAATTCCGTTGTGATTGCTGAGGATGTCCGGTAGACCGTTTCTTGATCTTATTAAGGAGGGATAGCATGGCGACAGAGACGAAAGAGAAGAAGAGTGGATCGACCGCGGCAAAGGGATTTCAACCGCTCGGCGACCGTGTATTCATCACCTACACGGAAGAAATGGAGCGGACGGCCGGCGGCATTTACGTGCCGGAATCCGCCAAGGAAAAACCGCAGCGCGGCAGCGTCCAAGCCGTCGGCAAGGACGTCAAGAATCTCAAGGTCGGCGATCAGGTCCTGTTCGACAAGTATTCGGGCAGCAAGCTGAAGATCGACGATGAGGATTGCCTGATCCTCAAAGAGGAAGACGTGCTGGGAGTCTTCACCAATACGTAATTCTTCACCAACACTAGTTCAGTTCAGTCACACCAGATCACAGATAAAACGGAGGAAGCAATGGCAAAGCAGCTTTTGTACAGTGATGGAGCGAGAGCGGCGATCCTCAAAGGGGTCAACCAGCTCGCAGATGCCGTGAAG
The DNA here is from genome assembly GCA_035253365.1 of Nitrospiraceae bacterium. Lineage (GTDB taxonomy): Bacteria > Nitrospirota > Nitrospiria > Nitrospirales > Nitrospiraceae > DATFCE01. Next base: position 425 of record DATFCE010000190.1, on the reverse strand, counting down.
GCCACGCTCGGTCCGAAGGGCCGGAATGCGATTCTCGACAAGAAATTCGGCGCGCCCACGATCACCAAGGACGGCGTCACCGTGGCGAAAGAAGTCGAACTGAAGAACCCATACGAGAACATGGGCGCTCAGCTCGTCCGTGAAGTCGCCAGCAAGACCAGCGACGTCGCCGGTGACGGGACGACGACGGCCACCGTGTTGGCGCAGGCGATTTACCGAGAAGGCGCCAAGAACATCACGGCCGGCGGCAACCCCATGGACATCAAGCGCGGCATCGATCAAGCGGTCGAAGTCGTGGTGCAGGAACTCAAGAAACTCAGCAAGCCCTGCCAAGCCAAGAAGGAAATTTCCCAGATCGGCACCATTTCCGCCAACAATGACTCCACGATCGGCGAATTAATCGCCGAGGCCATGGAGAAGGTCGG
>DATFCE010000189.1:0-5607 GCA_035253365.1 Nitrospiraceae bacterium | reverse complement strand
CTGCTGCTCGAGCACGTGAATCTTTTCCTCCGTCCATCTCATGACATCAGGGCACGCCGTGCCCTTTTTCTTGGTCAGATCGAATAGCTTGCGGATTTCAGCTAATGTAAATCCGACACTCTTCGCTTTCTGGATGAAGCTGACACGTGGCACGACTTCGGCCTGATAGAGTCGATACCGGTTGTAATTACGACTGGGATCAGGAAGCAGTTTCATGCTTTCCCAGTATCGAAGCGTCTTCGAAGGAACTCCTGTCTGTTGGGCGACCTGCCGGATGGTCAACATTTCAGCATTCCTTTCTGAAACGGGTACTTCAAACTCTAAACCTTCCAGTAAGAGACAAGTGCAAGAGCTTTTCCCTTCCGAAAATAAAATATATGTGCCTTGTTGTCCGGCTTGGCTTTGCTAAGAGGGTCGGATAGTCAGCGCTTAATCCCTTGTTCCTCAGAATCCTACGGATAGGCCGACCGTACTGGAGAAGACCGCTCTTATTGCAGTCAGTTTGCCGCGATGCATTCATCCCACCTCAATAATCATGGTCAGGCCGCCTGCGCCTTGTTGCTCGACATTGTTGTTCGTGGTGTGGTGCGGAATGTGGCAATGGATCAGCCACTTGCCGGAGCGGCGGGCCGGCCAGATCACGTCCCAGCGTTGGCCGGGTCCCACATTGACCGTATCCGCCAAATAGCGAGCGCTTTCCGGTAAGACCTCGCCGTCCAGGGCCACGACTTCGAAGGGACCGCCGTGCACATGCATGGGATGAATAAAGTTATTGCTGCTTCCGATGAACCGCAATTTGACCGTCTCGCCGACTTTCATCTTGATCACATCCGTGGATGGATACGCCTTGCCGTTGATCGTGAAGTAGTTTGGGAACGCTCCCTCCATGAGCATGGCGGGGTAGGTCAGCCATTCGCGCCTTAGCCATTCCTGAAGCTGGATGGTGACGTCGAGATCCGCGCGCGGCTCCGTCGCGGGGTCGCGTGGCGCGATGAGAAGCGCGCCGTAGAGCCCGAAGCTCTGCTGGCGATCGGGATGGTCGTGCGTGTGATAGAAGTAGGTGCCGGCTTGCGTGACCGTGAATTCGTAGGTATAGGAACTGCTTGGCATGACGGGCTTCTGCGTGATTTCGGCCGGTCCATCCATCTGGTTCGGCACGATCAAGCCATGCCAATGCACGGTCGTTGACTCCGGCAGCGCGTTGCGAAAGTTGATCCGCACCCGATCTCCTTGCGTAAGCTGGAGGCGAGGACCGGGGACCTGCCGGTTGAACGTATAGGCATCCACCGAGACGTCATCCAAAATGTGCCACCGCACCACGGATGCCTCCAGGTCAAACACCTTCACACCGTCCTCGATACGCGGTTGGAGTACCTGGTCGCCGCGAGCATCGACCGGTGCTGAATAAGAGACATAGCGCGGGTGAATCGCGCCCATGTCACGCATCGCCGCGGCCGGCGTATCGAACCCCATGATCATGCCGGGCGGCATCATGACCCCACCCACGTCTCTGGCACTCAGCGAGAGATTCACCTTGAATCCAGGAACGATGAGGCCGGTGAGCAGCATCAGAATCGTGACGCCGGCGACGGCCGCAAGTTGCGGCACGGTCGCGTTGCTCTTCATTTGTTGCCCGTGACCACCATGGCGGCCTTCAGGTTTACCGTGACCGACGTGTTCCGTCGCAGGCCCATTCCGCTGTGCGTGATGGCTGTGTCCGCCTTCGGCTTGCGCTCTTTCATACGGGGGCGCCGTTTGAAGATGGGTAAGGTCGAACTTGCTCCCCGGCTTCCGTTCCGTCATGAGCCCGTGCTTGAGATTTTCCGCGACCAGCCAGACATTGAACGGATAGGCGGATGCGAAACCCACGATGACGCCGAGCGACATCACGCCCCAGAAGAGAAGCTCCGTCGGTTCCATGGCGCGCATATCGCGACCCATCATGAGCAGGCTCATGACCGGCGCCATGCCCGCCATCATCGCATTCATGCTGATGAACTCAGGCATGAATGACTTGCGGACATTTTCGAGATAGGTCCCGCCCATCATGTTCTTCATGAAGAGCGATTGAAAGATAAACAGGCCGAACGCAAAGCCCGCGGCGTATTCGATGATCAGATCGAGCCACATGGGCAGGCCGAGGAGCGCCGTAACGGCTGCCGCCAGGATGATCCCCGTCGCGTCTCCGGCGACACAATGGATCGTGCTGCCCACACCCTGCTTCCAGAGCGGCGCGATGAACCGCTCATGCTCGCCCGGCCGCGGTTCCTTGTCCGCAAGCACATACAACAGAAGACCGAGCGGGCCCATATAGAGGGTCACGAGGATGAAGCCCCACTTCATCACGGCCGGTTCGGGATTGTTGGTGAACTGATCGTAGGCCACGTACGCGGTCGAGAGTCCCGCTAACGCGAACCATATGACCAAGGCGACATCAATCGGTTGGATAATCATCTAGACACCTCGTATTGCACATTGTAAGGCCTGCTCAGAACCACATTCGTACACCCGCCACGAATCGAACTTGACTCGGGTCTCCGCCGTTTTGCCGGACGAGCGTGGCGGTCTCCCCAAAACTTCTATCCAAAGAAAGGCCGACATAGGGTGCGAACTCGCGGCGGATTTCGTAGCGGAGGCGAACCCCGAATTCGAGATTGTTCAGACCCGAGCCCGTCGTGAACTCCTCGACTCGTTGGACCGCCAGGTTCGTTTCAAACCGCGCCTGGAGGATCAACCGTTGAGTGAGGAACACGTCCTTGGTGAGGGAGGCGCGCGCGGACACGGCGCCGTTCTGCGCGATGAACAGTGAGGCCTCCAGTTCATAGCTGTAGGGAACGAGCCCTTGTATGCCGATCACGCCCAGTCCTCGCGTGACATTCCTTCCACGGAACTCTTGCGTCTCCACGCGACCACCCACCTGAAAATCGTAATACTTCTTGAGGAACCGTCCGTAGAGCAGTTGCAAATCGATGTCATAGTCGGCTTTGAAGGCCGTGTCCTGCTGCCCTTCGCTTTTGAACCAGAGTCGATTGTAGTCTCCGCCGTACCAGCCCTCGATGTCCCACCGATAATCACTATTCGCCTCTCCCCCGCCGGTTTTCGGACGGTACTCAAGAACATCGACGAGCGTGAATAAGCGGTGTTCTTGGTCGTTGACCGGACTGGGCCAGCCAGTTTGGGGGGAGAGGTTCGGAAGTGTGCGGTCCGGCTCGGTAACTGGACTCATCATCCGTAACCTGTCGGGAGCGGAAGCGGCGGCTACGGTTGGGATGGCAATCGTCCCAGGCGCAATGGTCCTGAGAGGAATCGAATCGATTCCAAGTGCGGGTTGCGCAAAAGCGATCGCCGTACCGATCTCGGCGCTCATCACGCAAGCGACAACCGCAGCCATTCCGACTTGCAAAGCAAGGCTCATCAGCCATCCTGCTCGTTATTCGACACCTCGATGACGCGGAACATCCCCGCTTCCATATGAAGGAGAAGATGGCAGTGAAACGCCCAGCGTCCCGGCGCGTCCGCGCTGATGGTGAGGGAGACCCGCTCGGCGGGCTTAACGATGACGGTGTGCTTGCGCGGCAGATACTCTCCCGCGCCGTTCTCCAGGTGCATCCACATCCCGTGCAGGTGGAGGGGATGTTCCATCATCGTGTCGTTGACGAAGGTAAAGCGCAGGCGCTCGCCGTAGCGGAAGTGGATCGGCTCTTTGGCTTCCGAATACTTCTTGCCGTCGAACGACCACATATACCGCTCCATGTGGCCCGTGATATGGATCTCGATTTCGCGTTCCGGCTTCCGTTGGTCGGGATAGGGAGCCAGGCTTCTCAAGTCGGTGTAGAGCAGGACCCGGCGGAGATCGTGTTCCAATCCTCTCCCCCGTTCGCCCATACGGTTCTGCGAATACTCGGCCACCGTTTGGTTGCCGGTTCCGTGATGATCGGGGCCATGCTTGACGGGTTCGGCGCCGGGAATCTTTGAGGAACGTGGTTCGCCCGCTCCCATGTCCGGCATGCTCTCCATGCCCCGCATGTTTTGCATTCCAGGACCGTGCTGACCATGCTCGATGTTCTGCTGCCTCTTCGGACCAGCCTCGGAATGCTTCATGAGTGGCATCTCGCCGGACGGATTCATATCGGACATCTCCGTGTCGCTGCCCTGGGCGTGCTGGTCCATGCCCGGCATATTCATGCCGGGCATGTCCATCCCTTCCATCTTCATGCCCATGTCCTCCATGGTACGAAGGGGCCTGGGCCGGAGCGTGGGAATGTCGGAGCTCATTCCCGCTCGCGTCGCAAGCGTGCCGCGCGCGTAGCCGCTGCGATCCATCGTCTCGGCGAAGATGGTGTATGCGCGATCCTCGGCCGGTTCGATGATCACATCGTAGGTTTCCGCCGGACCGAAGCGGAACTCATCTACCGTGACCGGCTGTACGTTCTGCCCGTCCGCCTGCACGACCGTCATCTTGAGATCGGGGATGCGCACATCGTAGAACGTCATGGTCGCCCCGTTGATGAAGCGTAGGCGCACTTTTTCGCCAGGACGGAACAAGGCCGTCCAGTTGCCGGCGGGCGAGCAGCCGTTCATGAGGTAGGTGAAGGTGTAGCCGGTGACATCCGCAAAGTCCGTCGGGTCCATCCGCATCCGGTGCCACATCACGTAGTTGCCGACGGCGGCCCACCATCCCGACCTCTTTACGTCAGAAAAGAACTCGCGAGCATCGCGTTTTTGGAAGTTGTAGTACCCGGATTGCTTTTTCAGATTGTCGAAGAGGCGTTCCGGCGATTCAAACGTCCAATCGGAAAGCATCACCACATACTCACGGTCGTACTGAAACGGCTCCGGATCGATCGGATCGATGATCATCGGCGCGTACATTCCCCGCATCTCTTGTCCACCCGAGTGACTGTGGAACCAGTAGGTGCCGCTTTGCTTGACCGGAAAGCGATACTCGAAGGTCGTACCGGGCTTGATGCCTCCGAAGCTGACCCCAGGCACGCCATCCATATCGGGCGGAACAAGCAGCCCGTGCCAGTGAATCGATGTAATTTCTTCCAAACGGTTCGTGACGCGCAGGGTGGCGTGTTGACCTTCGCGCAGTCGAATCAGCGGACCCGGGATCGCTCCGTTGATCGTCATAGCGGTTGCGGTACGCCCGTCTAGAGTAAAGAGTGTTTCACTGATGATCAGATCGATAACGTCTCCGCTCAGCAGAGCTTGCGTGCCCGGCTTGATGGTGGTTCTCAAGGCGCAGGCTGGCACGAAGTGTTCCATGAGGGACAGCAGTGCGAGCGCCCCGGCGCGTTTCAGGAGAAGGCGTCTCGAAATAAGGTCAGCTTTCATGTCCATCCTTTGCTATCAGCCTTCATGGGATCTCTCACACAGGGTTTTCAGGCACACACTCCCTTCATGCTGCATCCCGAGCCATCAATGGCTCGCGTCTTCATGAGGCTTGTAGACACCATCCGGAGAGGCAGACGGCGTTTCACCCCATTGCGAGATAAAAATACCTATGCAGGATTAGGCGAAACAGGTTGGTATCAAATACGGAGGATCTCTACAGAAACCATGCGGAGGATGGGCGAGAAGATGCCAGAGAAGGCAGCATAAGAA
>DATFCE010000188.1:0-2234 GCA_035253365.1 Nitrospiraceae bacterium | reverse complement strand
GAAGGTTGGTTGCGGGGGAAGGATTTGAACCTTCGACCTTTGGGTTATGAGCCCAACGAGCTACCAGACTGCTCCACCCCGCGAGCGGATGCTAACAAATGGAGATTTGCGAAGTCAAGGCAACCGGTTCGCATTGCTTTCTCCCGATGAGGAATGCTAAAGGCTAAGGATGCGGATCGTGTTCATGGGAACGCCGGAGTTTGCCGTGCCGTCGCTTGACGCGCTGCTTCATTCCGAGCATACCGTCGTGGGCGTCGTGACGCAGCCGGACAGACCCAAAGGCCGTGGAGGGGTTTTGACTCCTTCACCCGTCAAGACGATCTGCCAGCGCGAGCAGATTGCATTTCTCCAGCCGTTAAAAATGAAGGACCCGGACTTTCTCGAAGCGCTTCAAGCGTGGAAACCCGATCTCATTGCCGTCGCGGCGTTCGGTCGCATCTTGCCGCCGGCCATCTTGGAAATGCCGCCGCGGGGGTGCATCAATGTGCATGGTTCATTGCTGCCAAAGTATCGAGGGGCCGGCCCGATCCAATGGGCCATCATCAACGGTGAACGCGAAACAGGCATTACCACCATGTTGATGGATGCCGGGATGGACACAGGTGACATTCTTCTTCAGGAACGTCTGCCGATCGGCCCTGAAGATACGGCCGGCACGCTCTCATCCAAGCTGGCAGAAGTAGGGGGACGTCTGCTCCTGAAGACGATTCGCGGCCTGAACGCCGGGACGGTCGTCCCTCGGCCGCAAGACCACACACAAGCCACGATGGCCCCCCTCCTCAAGAAAGAGGATGGCGCGATTGACTGGACGCTTCCTGCCATCACGATCGCGCATCGGATTCGAGGCCTTTCGCCTTGGCCCGGAGCCTATACCTATGCCGGCGAGGAGCGATGGATCATCTGTCGCGCAGTTCCGATAAATGCAGATGCTGAGACAAAAGAGACCCCCCCGGGGATGGTGGTGACGATCACCAAAGACGCGATGGTTGTTTCGACAGGGCAAGGCCTCTTGGCGATCACGGAGATTCAACCGGCCAACAGCCGGCGTATGAGCATGCAGAGTTATGTGGCCGGCCATCCCCTTCCAGCGGGGTTGGTGCTGACTTCATGATCGGTGACGTCAAGAGGTCCGAGTGACACCCGCAACCCCGAACGCGCTCCACTCTGAGTCATCCGCCGGTGCAGACGCCGTCCTGCCGGGCGCCCGATTGGTATCGTGGGGAGTGCTACAGGATGTCGAGATGCGGGGCCGGCTTGCCGATGAAGCGTTGGATCGACGGCTACGCGACGCTTCACTAGATCGCCGCGATCGCGCGCTGACCGTCGAGCTGGTCTACGGCGTTCTTCGTTATCGATCGACGCTTGACTGGCGCCTGGATCGCGTCTCCACCCGTCCAATTGAACGACTTCCGTTGCCGGTTCGGACGGCGCTTCGCCTGGGGGCGTATCAAATCCTGTATTTAGAACGTGTGCCCCCTTCGGCCTCGGTCAACGAATCCGTCTCCTTGGTGAAGCGGTTGCCGGCTCGGCGCTGGACCGGCTTTGTCAATGCCGTCCTGCGCGCGCTCGTCCGGACGCCGGCTCCCGTCTGGCCCGATGCCGCGCGCGATCCGGCCTATGCCTATTCGATACGCTATGGGTGCCCTCGATGGTTGACGGCTCGGTGGGTTGAACGTTTCGGCGCCGCCCGTGCGGAAGCCTTGTGTGAAGCCTCTACGGTCATTCCTCCGCTGACGATCCGAGTGAATACGGCGCGGACGACGCGGGAGCGACTGTTGGATGAATTTTTACAAGCGGGGTGTCATGCGCGGTGTACTGAAGTCAGTCCGGCCGGACTTATCGTCGAGCATCGCGGTTTGGTAGCCGATCTTCCGCGTTTCAAGGAAGGCGAATTTTATGTGGAAGATGAAGCCGCCCAGTTGGTGGCGCCGATTCTCGATCCACAGCCCGGGGATCGTGTGCTGGATGCCTGTGCGGCACCGGGTGGAAAAGCCACTCACCTCGCCGCGCTGATGCGCGACGAAGGAGAAATCATCGCTCTGGATCGACATCCGGCCCGCCTCCGATTGCTGAAGGAGAATTGCGAACGGCTTGGAGCCGGAATCATCCGGGCGATTCACGCGGACGTCGCACGCGATCTCCCCGCTCATGCTGGCGCACCGATCAACTCAGCCTCGCTCGCAAGCGCGATGGCCTTGCCGTTCGATCGGGTCTTGCTGGATGCGCCATGCAGC
>DATFCE010000187.1:0-6380 GCA_035253365.1 Nitrospiraceae bacterium | reverse complement strand
CGCGATCCATCGCCACCCAGGCCATCACTTTCGAGTAGGTAAACTGCCTGCGGTGGCCGCGCGATTCCCAAATGCCTTCATCCGGCTGCTCCCAAATGGATTCCAGATGATCGATCAGCGCGCACTGGAGCCGCCACGCCGCCGGCTCCGGCGCGATCCCGTTCCGGCACGTCTGATACATGGCATCCATCACTTCGCCGTAGATATCGAGCTGAAACTGGCGGGCCGCGGCATTGCCGACGCGGACCGGCGATGAGCCCTCATAGCCCGGCAGCCAGTCCAACGTGATCTCCGGCAAGCGGCGCTCTCCCGCGGGCCCATACACCACTTGCAGATCGGCCGGCTCACCGGCCGCCGCCCGCAGGATCCACTGGCGCCAGGCTTGCGCTTCTTCGTGATAACCGCCGTTCAGCAACGCGCGCAGCGTAAACGTCGCGTCCCGCAGCCAGCAGAAGCGATAGTCCCAGTTAAAGCCCCCTCGCAAGCCTTCAGAGAGGGACGTAGTCACAGCGGCCACAATGCCGCCGGTGGGGACGTACGCCAAGGCCTTCAACGTGATGAGCGAGCGAATGACGGCCCCACGCCAGGGACCTTCATAGGTACAGCGGCTCGACCAGTCGCGCCACCACTGCTCGGTCGTCTTGATCGCGGCGTGCGGGTCGTCGACCGGCGGCAGCGATTCATGAGAGGCATACGAAGTGAAAACGAAAGAAATAGTCTGATCGGCCGAGACCGTAAACTCCGCGACCATGCGCTGCTGCTCATGTCGCACCTCGACGTCCGCCCGGAGGCACACCGCATCGGGCCCCGCCATCATGTCCCACCTCCCGCCGAGGTCACGGACACGGGGCACGATCGATCCATAGTCAAACCGGACGATCAGCTCCATGCGCATCCGCACACGTCCTTCTCGTCCCTTCACCACCCGCACGACGGTCGGGTGTTGATCGCGGAGCGGCATGCAGTCCACCACCGTCACCGATCCGTCCGTCGTTTCATGATCGGTATCCAGGATGAGCGTATCCTCCCGATAGCGGCGACGGGTTTGCCGGATGTGGCCGGCGGGTGCCAGAAGCCATCGGCCGTGCTGAGGCGTGCCGAGCAAAGCGGCAAAGCAGGCGCCTGAGTCAAACCGCGGGAGGCAGAGCCAGTCGATCGACCCTTCGCGGGAGACGAGCGCGGCTGTGTGGGTATCGCCGATCAGGGCGTAGTCTTCGATGCGCGACGACATTATCGGTCCTTCTTGGTCGCCGACATGTTGCGGGATCCGGTGCGGATCGCCTGGTCATCGGGAAGCCAGGGCTGCCAGGACTTCTCGCGAATCTCGATGTCCCCGTCCCGAACATCGGCGTCCCAGCGCGTCTGCTTACCGTCCCGCCAGCATCGCAGATCGAGCCGGGACTTTCCGGCCGTCAGCCCGCGCAGCGTCACATCGGGGAGCCAAGACGGCAAGGCGGGATCGACGTACAAGCAACCGTTCGGCGCATCCGCCTGCAGGCCCAGCATGGCCTGAAGCAGATGGAAGATGCTGCCGGCCGCCCACGCCTGAGGAATATTGGCGCCGAGGTACTGCACCGGGAAGCTTGCGGGCTTGCGTTCGGCGCCGGCATACAGCTCCGGCATCCGGCAGCTCACGAAATTGTTAGCGGCCTCGGTGATCGCGCGCGCCACTCGGGCCGCCTCGACGGCAAAGCCGTACCGCTTGAACCCCAGCGCGATGATGCCGTTATCGTGGGGCCAGATGGCGCCGAGCTGGTACAGGAATGGATTGAACGATGGATGGCGGGCGGAGAGCGTCCTTATACCCCAGCCGCTCCACATATCGGGTTCCATGAGACGCCGCACGACTCGCTCGGCGCGGTCCCGGCGGACGATTCCGCTCCAGAGCAGATGGCCGGGATTGGAGGCGATGCTCTGCACAGGCTTCTTCTCGGCGTCGAGCGCGAACGCATAGAATCCCAGTTCCTCAGACCAAAACCGTTCCTCGAAGCGCCGTTGAAGATCGGCCGCCTGGCGCCGCAGCTCGCCGGCACGCTCCGGCTCGCCCAGCGCGTCAAAGACTTCGGCCATACGGAGCCGGGCATCGAAGGCATAGCCTTGCAGTTCGCACGTGGCGATCGGCGGCTCGACTTGGCTTCCGTCCGGATAGACCACCGCGTCACCGGAGTCCTTCCATCCTTGATTCTTGATGCCTTTCGGCGAGCGGCTTCGATACTCCTGAAAGCCGTCTCCATCAAGATCGCCGTATCGATCGATCCATTCCAGGCACCGAACGGCGACGTCGCGGTACTCGCGCAACAGCCCGTCATCGCCGGTCCACTTCCACGCGTCATGCAGCACGATGAGGTAGAGCGGCGTCGCATCCGCCGTGCCGTAGTAGGGCGTATGCGGGATGCGATGGAAGTGCGCCAGCTCACCGTGGCGGAGCTCGTGGAGAATTTTGCCCGGCTCGGCATCGCGCCAATCATCGAACTCCGACGCCTGGAACTCCGCCAGTTTCTTCAAACACCCGCGCGCGAACGCCGGATTGACGATCATGTTTTGCAGCCCCGCGATCAGACTATCCCGGCCGAACAAGGTCACGAACCACGGCACGCCGGCGGCGGGCACCCAGACATCCTCCGCCATATCGTGATCATGGAGGCGTAGCGCGCCCAGGTCCTCGACGGATTGCCGATACCACCGATGGAGCTCTTCGCTTGCGCACTCCAGATCCGTCGCCTCATCGATCCACCGCTGGTGAAGCTTGGCGGCATCGGTCTCGCTCACATCCAGCGGGCATCCCTGTCCCGGCGCGCGAGTGCGATCCCCGATCACGAGGATATATTCGCAGCAGGCATGCCATGTGGCGCCGGGGTGTATCTCAATCCGAAACACGATCCGGCCGTTGGCATACTCGGGCGGCGAATCGCATTTAGCCACGCGGTAACGGAATTCTCGATGGAAGTCGCGATGCGTATATGCGGTCCGTAGTTCCCGTTCGTCCGTCTTCCACTCGGTGCTAATTCCAGCCCGCCGGACAAAGGTATGAGATTTGATCTCGAACAGATCGGCAAAGTCGGAGTGAAGCGCCACTTCCAGATTGAACCGGATGGGCTCGAGCGAATAGTTGGTGACGTCCAAATCTTCGTGGATGCCGCCGTGCGCGATCCTGGTGATCACCAGCGAGAGCGCATTCTTGGAAACGTGCTCTCCCTCTTCGGCGCTGAAGGCTTGGTTGACGAGATAGATCTTTGCCGACAGGTACGTGGTCGCGCTGGCATTCAGGCTGATCCACGGCCGGCCGTTCGAGCGGATGTTGTACAGGCTGACGAAGCGCGTGTCGTCCGCGATGACGCCCTGCTCGCTTTCAGTGTCGATCTCTCCGCCTTGGTCCGTGACCATGCAGGTGCTGCCTTGATTCACGGTCACGATCGAAGGACCGATGTGGACCTTCACTGCCATCGCTGCATATCCCTCTTGCGGCGGCGCGCCATGGCATAGCCGATCAGCGCCACCCCGGCGATGAACGACCAGACAGGCGTACGCCGGCGGGACGTCAACCCCGATCGATCCACGGACCCTCGTATGGCATGGGTCCCCCCTTCGATCATGATCACGGCGCTCTCCAGTGCCTCGATGACACGCGCTTCAAGTGTGTTGAGCGCCGTGCCGGCCCAGGATCGATTGAATTTCACTCCCTCGGCCTTGCGCCGGATTTCGTCCGGCCGCTCCTCCATCGGTGTCCGGTGCTCGCCCACGAAGACGGGCTTTTGCCCGGAATGGCCGTCGATCTTGAACGTCCGCGACATCACTTCATCGCTGATGTCGTCATAGTAGTAGCGGGTTACTTCTTCGTCCTGTTCGTTGCCCGCACGCTTCACGGCTTCATAAAATCGATGCACGCCCATCGTCGCCTCGTCAGTTTCTTACCGCCGCTTTTTCTTATTCAACAGCCAGATCAAGGCGCCTCCGGCCAACAAGGCTCCCGCTCCTCCCAGCATGGCCATCTCTTTCTTTGAAAACGCCCCGTGGAATAGGCGGCTGTCGATATACCGTCGCTCGGGATATTCCCATCCCGGCACGCCCGGGCCTTGGCGCGGCCCGTCTCGAAGCGCCATGTGGATGACCTGCGCCAGATGCAGGCCATGGCGGTCCGTGGTCTGAAGAATCTGCTCACGGCAACTGAAGCCGTCCGCGAGCACCAGGGTCTCCTTTGACGCCTTGCGCACGGCCGGCAGCAGGACCAACTCGCCGACTTTCAGCGAGACCTCGTAATGGTCTCCCGGCTGAAAGCCGAAGGAGCCCGCCATTCCACAGCAGCCTGAATCGAGAATATGAAAATCGAGGCCGAGCCGTTTCAACACCTTCTGCTCCGCGCTGAACCCCATCACCGCTTTGTGGTGGCAATGGCCGTGCACGATCGCCTTGCGCGGCAAGGTCGGAAGCGTGACGTGCGCCGCTTTGGATTCCAGAAATTCCGCGAGCGTGAACGTCTGGGCTTTCAGCCGCTTCGCGTTTTCGTCGTTCGGATACAGGCCCGTCAGCTCGTCGCGGAACGCGGCCACGCAGCTCGGCTCCAAGCCGATGAGGGGCGTGCCCGCCTGGATATCGTCCTGCAACGTCTCGAGAATCTCCCGCCACAGGTGTTTGGCCAGATCGAGCATGCCGAAATCGTAGAGCGGCCGGCCGCAACAGAGCGAGCGTCTGGGAATCGTGACGTGGAAGCCGGCGGCTTCCAACACTTCGACCGCCGAGACGGCCGTTTCCGGGAAAAAGTAGTTGTTGAACGTATCGGGCCAGAGAAGGACGGTGGGCCGCTGGGTGTTCTTCGGAGGTCGACTTCGAAACCAGTCAGTAAACGTCCGCGTCGCGAACGGCGGCATCTGGCGATGGACGGACAGACCTCCGAGGGTTTTCACCACATCACTCAATCCCGGTGTCTGGGTAAAGAAATTCGCCACGCCGGGCATGAGAGACGCCAGCCGCGACCACCAATAGATCAACCCCATGGAATACGCATGCATCGGGCGAAGGCGGCCGGCATAATAATGAGAGAGAAATTCGGCCTTGTACGTCGCCATATCGACATTGACGGGACAGTCGCTTTTACAGCCCTTACAGGCCAAGCACAAATGCAAGGCGTCGTGCACCGCCTCTTCGCGCCATCCGTCTTTGAGCGGGTCGCCTTCGAGCATCTCCCACAGCAATCGGGCGCGACCGCGGGTCGAGTGCTGTTCCTCTCGGGTTACGCGATAACTGGGGCACATCGTGCCGCCGTGCTCGCGGCGGCACTCGCCCACGCCTACACAGCGCATCGTCGCCTTTGGAAAGCTGCCGTGATCTTCCAGATATTTGAAATGCGTCGCCGGCTGCGGTGGATTGTAGTCGGCGCCCAGGCGCAGGTTGTCATCGATGCGGTATGGATCCACAACCTTGTGGGGATTCATCTTTCCGTCCGGATCCCAGATGGTCTTGAACTCGCGGAAGGCTTCCACCAGCTCGTTTCCGAACATCTTCGGTAAAAACTCCGCCCGCGACTGACCGTCTCCATGCTCGCCCGATAGGGAGCCGCCGTAGCCCACGACCAAATCGCATGCGTCGCTGATAAAGGACCGATACTTCTGGATGCCGTCGCGGGTCTTCAAATCGAAATCGATGCGGGTGTGGATGCACCCTTGCCCGAAATGGCCGTACAGCGCGCAGCCGTAGTCATACTTGTCAAAGAGTTTGCGCAGGTCTCGCAAATACTGCCCGAGTTTTTCCGGCGGCACCGCCGAATCCTCCCATCCTTCCCAGGTATCGGGTTTACCGGGCACGCGGGCGGTCGAGCCCAGTCCTGATTTCCGGGTTTCCCAAACAATCTTTTCATGCTCCTGATCGTCATACATGGTGATCGTCGGCGCATCGGCGCGCTTCTTGAGCGCTGCGATCATCCGATTCGCCTGCTCATCGGCTTCTTCCGTCGTGGCCCCGCCGAACTCGACCAGCAGCCAGCCTTGTCCATGGGGCAAGAGCTTAATGTCTTGGGGATGCTGCCCCTTGATTTGCATGTTTTCCACCAGCACATTGTCCATGCCCTCCAGCCCGATGGGACCGTATTCGAGAATCTCGGACACATGGTCGCCGGCGGCATACACATCCGGATAGCCCAGCACCACGGTCGTGCGGACAGGCGGGCTATGCACGAGCCGCAAAGTCGCTTCAAGCACCGTCACGCATGTCCCTTCCGTCCCGACCAGCGCCTTGGCCACATCAAAGCCATGCTCCGGCAAGAGTTCTTGTAAGTTATAACCGGACACCCGGCGAGGAATCTTTGGATAACGCTCGCGGATCAAATCGGCGTATTTATCGCGCAGGACCCTGAGCCGGCGATAAATCTCTCCCCGCCGGCCGCCGGT
>DATFCE010000186.1:0-5884 GCA_035253365.1 Nitrospiraceae bacterium | reverse complement strand
AGCAATGAAGCGAAACATGAACTCTTAGGGGTCCCGAATACCCTGTTGCAAAAATATGGCGCGGTCAGCGCGGAGGTCGCCACGGCGATGGCCAGGGGCATCCGCCGTGTGAGCCATGCGCATATTGGATTGAGCGTGACGGGCATTGCCGGACCCGATGGGGGAACGGATCGGAAACCGGTTGGGCTGGTCTACGTCGGTCTGGATACGGGTGCGTCTCCAAGTGCACGACGCGCGAAACGGGAAGAAACGCTGACACGCGAATTCCGGTTTCACGGCGATCGGCAGACCATCAAATTGCGCGCGTCGCAAGCCGCATTGGATTTGCTTCGCCAGTGGCTCATGAAGCAAGGCCGGCTATGATCCGGACGTTTGTGGCTGTCGAGCTGGACCCGGTGCTACGCCATGCTATTGGCCGGCTGCAGGATCAGCTCAAGGACCGCGTACAACACGAACTGCTGAAAAGTCCGCATGCGCGCCTTCAATGGGTGCGTCCGGAGTCGATTCATCTCACGCTGAAATTCCTCGGCGATGTCGAAGAGGCGCGTGTCGAGACGATCTGTCGGACCATGGCCGAGGCAATCGGCGCGCTGCCCCCTCTGACCCTCATCGTTCAAGGGGTCGGAGCCTTTCCTACCCTGCGCGCGCCACGGGTACTGTGGCTCGGTGTTTCCTCTGACCCGGGTCAGGCACAGGTCAATGCCCTGACCCATCTGGCAGGGACAGTGGACCAGGCTCTCCATCGTCTCGGGTTTCCCTTGGAGAGCCGCCCATTCAGTCCGCACTTCACGCTCGCGCGAATTAAAGAACGGCCACACGAGATCGGGAAGGCCCTCAATGACTGCCAGGTCATGACTCACACATCACCATTGGGAACGCTGATCGTCCGAACCATCGCGCTGATCAAAAGCGAGCTCACGCCATCCGGCTCTCGCTATACCCGCCTCTGTGAACTTCCGCTGAGTGTTCGGCCATAGAATGAACGTCTCTATACGAGCTCGGTACCCGTTTCATCCGGTTCAACTAGGTTTACCGAGGACAATTGAGTATAATTGGCGCACTTGAACCGAAGGAGGATTCATGGCTGAGCGAACGGCGGACACAAGCGAAAAAAAACGGGCATTGGACTTGGCGCTATCCCAAATCGAAAAGCAGTACGGCAAAGGCGCGATCATGAAGCTGGGGACGGCCGAGGCCGCCGCCGATGTGCCTGCGATTTCAACCGGCTCCTTAGGGCTGGACATCGCGCTGGGTGTCGGCGGGCTCCCGCGAGGCCGTGTGATTGAAATCTTCGGCCCGGAAGCGTCGGGCAAAACCACGTTGACGCTTCATACCATCGCCGAAGCCCAGAAGGTCGGCGGCATTGCCGCCTTTATCGACGCCGAGCATGCGCTCGACCTCGGCTACGCCCGGAAGCTGGGGGTGCAGACGGACGATCTCCTGGTGTCGCAACCGGATACCGGCGAGCAGGCGCTCGAGATTGCCGAGACGCTGGTGCGAAGCGGCGCCGTAGACTTGATCGTGGTCGATTCGGTCGCGGCCTTAGTGCCGAGGGCGGAAATCGAAGGTGAGATGGGAGATGCCCACATGGGTCTCCAAGCCAGACTGATGTCCCAGGCCTTGCGCAAACTTACGGCGGCCATCTCAAAATCTCAGACCACGGTCATCTTCATCAATCAGATCCGCATGAAGCTCGGCGTCATGTTCGGTAACCCCGAAACCACGACGGGGGGCAATGCGCTGAAATTCTACTCGTCCGTCCGGTTGGACATTCGCCGGATCGAATCGATTAAGGAAGGCCAGGATGTGACGGGGAGCCGCGTTCGGGTGAAGGTCGTTAAAAACAAAATGGCGCCGCCGTTCAAACAAGCCGAGTTCGACATTATGTTCGCCGAAGGCATCTCGAAGACCGGCGAACTGGTGGATCTCGGCGTCGATAAGAAGGTGTTAGAAAAATCCGGCGCCTGGTACTCCTATAAAAGCGAACGATTGGGCCAGGGGCGGGACGCTGTCCGAGACTTTCTCAAAACCAACAGCACAACGGCAAAAGAAATCGAAGCGCGTTTGCGGGAGATCGCCGGCGTGGCGGCACGGCAGGCCGATAAAAAAACAGATGCCAAAGACACCCGCGTGGACGACAAGCGTCTCGATGAAAAGCGGCCCGCTTCGGATGGCGCGCGCCGCGACATGGCGCGCGGGGCGATCAAATAATGTGAACACGGAGGCTGGTCGATGTCTCCGCGCCGGCCACGCCGGTCAAACGGCCGCTCCGGGGATGCTGTTGAGCCCTCGGTCCTGCGCTACCTTGCCCGCCGAGATCGAACGGAAGCACAGGTCAAGGCCTATCTGGAACGCCTCGGGGCCGCCCCTGCGCGCACCCGTACCTTGATCGCACGGTACCGGTCTCTGGGCTATCTCAATGACCAGGCGTATGCGGCGAGATGGGTGCGCAGGCGATTAGAGCGCCGGCCTATGGGACGCGCGCGACTGGAGGCGGAATTGATTGGGCAGGGAATCGATCCAGCGACCACCGCACGAACGTTGGACCTTGTGTATGGTGAAATAAGCGAGCGGGATCTCGCTCGAATCTTCTTGGCGCGCAAGCCGGCCAGCGCCGGCATGTTACGGCGCCATGGATTCAGCGAAGAGACCATCGAGGCCGTATTCAGCCCAGGTGACTGATCGCTGAAGGTAGTCCAACCAGGAGCATCATGACACAGACAGCGCGGGATCTTCGGAAGGCATTCATTCGTTATTTTGAGGGGCAGGGCCATACGGCCGTGCCCAGCTCTCCGCTGATTCCTCAAGCGGACCCCACTTTGCTGTTTACCAATGCCGGCATGAACCAGTTCAAAGGCGTCTTTCTCGGTGAAGAGAGGCGGCCGTATACGCGCGCGGTCTCGGTGCAGAAGTGCATGCGCGCCGGCGGCAAGCACAATGACCTGGAGAATGTGGGCTATACCGGTCGTCACCATACCTTTTTCGAGATGCTGGGAAATTTCTCCTTCGGCGATTATTTCAAAAATGACGCAATCCGGTTCGGGTGGGACTTTTTGACAAAGACAGTCGGCCTGCCCAAGGATCGGCTCTGGGTGACCGTCTTTCGTGAGGATGACGAGGCTCATCGCATCTGGGCACAACAGATCGGCGTGCCGGAAGAACGCATTCTGCGCTGCGGGGAAAAGGACAACTTCTGGCAGATGGGCGATACCGGACCTTGCGGGCCGTGCTCGGAGATTCATTACGATCAGGGTCCGGCGATTGCCGGCGATGCGTTTCCGAACGGGGCGGGTGACCGCGTCTTGGAGATTTGGAACCTGGTATTCATGCAATACGACCGCGATGCGACGGGCACGCTCACGCCGTTACCGAAGCCCAGTATCGATACCGGCATGGGGTTGGAGCGGCTGACGGCGGTGGTGCAGGGCGTCGGTAGCAATTATGAGACGGACCTTTTTCTTCCACTCCTGTCCGCGATCGGCAAGCGGACCGGGCACCGCTATGGGCAAGATTCTGCTAATGACCGCTCCATGCGAGTCATCGCCGATCATCTCCGCGCGACGGTCTTTCTCATGTCCGACGGTGTCCTCCCGTCCAACGAAGGCCGCGGGTATGTCTTGCGGCGCATCATGCGCCGGGCCGCCCGTCATGGACGATTGCTCGGAGTTGCCGAGCCATTCATCCATGAACTCACCGGCGTGGTTGTGGAAGAAATGGGTGACGCCTATCCGGAGTTGCGTGCGACGGCAGCTACGGTGGCCGAAGTCACCGAAGGCGAAGAAGAGCGTTTCATTGCCACCTTGGATCAGGGACTGCCGATTCTCAACGAGATGGTCGCCAAGGCGCGCGCCGCGAATCGGCAAGCACTGGGCGGTGAGGAGGTATTCAAGCTGTATGACACCTATGGATTTCCGCTCGATCTGATCGGGGAAGCCGCTAAAGAGCAGGGGATGGCGTTTGATGAAGCCGGGTTCCAGGGGGCGCTCGAAGAGCAACGGGAACGCGCGCGGAAATCCGCCGGATTTGAAGCGGCCTCGGCGAAACCAGTGATTGAAGAATTAACTCGCTATTTACAAGTTACTGACACCATTTCCGTGCAAACCTCCGATAAGGCTTACGTTGATCGCACCACCCGATTTGTTGGCTACGAGCAGCTCGAGGCCGAAGGCACGGTGCAGGCGATCCTCAAAGGCGAGCGTTTGGTGAAAGAAGCCGTCGAAGGCGATGAGATCGAGCTCGTGCTCGATGTGACGCCATTCTATGCCGAGGGCGGCGGACAGGTCGGCGATCAGGGGATGCTGATCGGTCCGGAGGCAAGGATCGAGATTCGAGAAACGACCAAACCGGCGCCCGATGTGGTCTTGCACAAAGGCATCGTTCGTGTGGGCCGTGTCCGAGAAGGAGAGCGGGTGCAGGCCACCGTCAACCGAACGCTTCGCCACGATGCCGCGCGCAATCATACCGCTACCCATCTGGTGCATGCCGCTTTGCGGGACATTCTCGGTCCACACGTCAAACAGTACGGCTCTCTGGTCGCGCCCAATCGGCTGCGCTTCGACTTCGCGCATTTCAAGCCGCTATCCTCGCGTGACATCGATGAGGCTGAGGCGTTGGTGAACGAACGCATCCGAGTCAACAATACGGTCCGGACGGATGTCATGGACGTGCAGGAGGCGGTCAGTGCCGGCGCGCTGGCCTTCTTCGGCGATAAATACGGTGATCGCGTCCGCGTCGTGACGATTGATTCGTTCAGCAAGGAATTGTGCGGCGGCACCCATTGCCGGCAGACCGGGGAAATCGGCACATTTCGGATTGTGTCGGAAACCGGGGTGGCAGCCGGCGTGCGGCGCATGGAAGCGCTGACCGGCAGCGGCGCGATGGCGCAGGTCAAACAATTGGAAGCCGATATCCGCGAACTTTCGGATTTGCTGAAGGTCGGTCCGGCCGACATCGTGAATAAGACGCGCAAGCTGCTGGCGCAGTTGAAAGACAAAGAGCGCGAGCTGGATCAGGTGAAACTGCGGTTGGCCAGCGGCGCGAAAGAAGACGCCGAGATCCGTACGGTGCATGGAGTGAAGGTGCATGCGCAACGAGCCGATGGGATGGATGTCGCGGCCTTGCGCGCCCTGGCCGATCAGATTCGCGATAAGATGAAAAGCGGCGTGGTGGCGCTCGGCGCGGCGAATGACGGCAAGGTCTCGCTCCTCGTGGTCGTGACGAAGGATTTGATCGGCACGCTGCGTGCCGGGGATTTGATTCGTGAAATGGCGGCTGAGGTGGGCGGAACCGGGGGAGGGCGGCCTGAAATGGCGCAGGCGGGAGGAAAGAACCCCGAACGGCTGGATGCGGCGATCGAGAAGGTGTTCGCGTTAGTGGAGAGGGCGGTTGCGAAATAGAGGAATAGTTATTCGTGATTCGTTCGTCGCGAAGCATTATCCTTCCGCCCCAACACGAATAACGAACAACGGATAACGAATCACGCCATGACCTCAGGAAAGAGAATTCTGGCGCTCGATCCAGGAACGAAGCGGATCGGGGTGGCGGTGAGCGATGAAATGGGGTGGATCGCGCAGCCGCTGGAGACATTTGAGCGGCGGTCGCTGGAGGTAGATGTCGCGCACATCCAGGCGCTGGTCCAGCAGCACGATGTGCGGGAAGTACTCATGGGGATGCCGTTCCGGCTGAATGGTCGGGTAGGGCCGGAAGCGGAAAGCGTGCAACGGTTCATTGAAACGTTGGAACAGGCGTTGAACATTCCGATTGTGGCCTGGGATGAGCGATTGACCTCCAAATCGGCGGAAGACCTGTTGATTGAGGCCAATGTCAGCCGCAAAAAACGCAAAGGCGCGGTGGATCGAGTGGCCGCCGCTCTCTTGCTTCAGAG
>DATFCE010000185.1:0-6532 GCA_035253365.1 Nitrospiraceae bacterium | reverse complement strand
GGCTCGGGAGTCTCGATGATGAGAAACAGCGACGGCGCGTGTTTGACATGAAGCCGATAGGTCGTTCCCTTGGGGATGATGAGATAGTCGCCGGGCTCATAGCCGATGGCGCCATAATCCGTTTCGAAGATGCCGCGGCCGCTGTGGACAAATTGCACTTCGTCGCCATCGGCGTTCCGGACGAAATACGGCATGGTGTCAGTTCGGCGGGAAAGAAAAACCCGCGCGTCGGGACTCGTGAGAATCTCGATGGGCGTGGCGTCCGGGGATCTCTGATCGGGAGTGACGAGGTTCGCGCAGGAAAAAGCACGTGGCCGGAGCGGTCCATCGATTCGTACCCACCCGGTGGGGGGATGGCTTCGGTAAAGATGGGAGGCGGGTCCTACAAATCCGCTCCGGCCATGCTCTTCTTCGTGCAAGCCCTCTGGAACACCCACATGCGCTTGGTTCGGGGCTATGCCTTTTCTCGCCAGGTACATCGCCTGCCTCCGTTCGATTTCAGTCTCATCTCATGTATCTCATCGCTGTTCGGCCGAGACCTCACAGCTCAAGAAGCCGCGGGCGCCGCTGTTCGGCCGAGGTCTCTTAAGAAGCCGCGGGTGCCGCTGCTCCGCCGGGACCTCGCAGTTCAAGAAGCCGCGGTCGCTCATGATGCGCGTTTTTTCGCCTCGGTCGTGATCGGCTGCTCTTCGTAGTCGATGATGTTGCGTTCGACGCCTTTGATCTGATCCCGCTCGATGTCCTTATAGAGCGCCTCGACGGTGCCGCGCACGAACGTTTTGGATTCCTCATGGCCATGTTGGCGTTGGGTTAATTCCAGAAAGACACCCGCGCCTGGAAACAAGGGATAAGTAAACCGTTGCTTCAGCGGGCCGAATCCATCCCGCCCTTCCTTGAGCGGACCGCTGAATCTCACACCATGCGCTTCCCATTCTCGACTGACGGCCTCGATGTCATCCACTTCGATCGCAACGTGTTGGACTCCTTGGCCGTACTTCTCGATGAATTCGGAGATTTGCGATTTCACGACCTTGTCGCGGCCCTGCATGAGAGCCACCTTCGCGTCGCCGCGCTGCACGACGATGGTATCCATACTCGACTTCTCGCTACCTACGTCGCGGGCCGACCAAATCACCTCGAAGCCGAGGATCTTTGTGAACAGGTATTCGGCCGCAGGCAGATTCTCGACGCACAGGGTGATGTGATCGATTCCCATGGAGTTCTTCATAGTTCCTCCTCGCCGGCGCACTTCACAACGATCGGGCCGGAATGATGTGCGCTGTTGTACTCACTATAACAAAATATCAGCATCATCTAATATAGATTCTATATTACATAGACCGATAAGCAAGGCAAGCGCTTTTTTAAATAAATTTTATGCGGGGACGATTACCCTAGATTATTATGGCCGGCACGGCCACTTCCGCCTTGAACAAGCAATATAATAGTTATATCATCTGAGCGGCAATGAAACCCTTTCTCCGGCGTGGAGGTGACTCATGTCATTCTATGAGGAGATGCGAGCGTACGTCCTCCGGCATGGCGCCATCAACAATTCATACCTGGATCGGTTTCAGGCGGGCGAACTGACGGATGAGGATTTCCGGTCGTTCGCCGTCGAGTTCTATAACTTCGCGCGGTTTTTCCCCAAGATTCTGGTCGCGCAACTCGTGAACACGGAAGACGAGGCCGTGGCCGACGAGCTTACACATGTGCTCTACTCGGAGCTCGGCGACGGGACGACGCGCAGACGGCACGAATTGCTCTATCGGGATTTTTTGCGATCTATCCACGTGGAGGTCCACGATGCCATGACCCAGCCGATGTTGCCCTCGACGCAGGCCTATATCGACGGCATGGAACGCCTCTACAGCAGCGGGAATCATGCCGTGGCGTTGGGGGCCTCATTCGGGCTCGAGAATATGGCCGTCACCATGTGGGATCATCTCATTCCCGGCTTGATCCGCTTGCGTGCGCGCTACCCCGAGATGGAGATGACCTACTTCACGTTTCATCGTGAGTTGGAAGTGACACATGAGCAGGCCATGGAAAAAGCGGTCGCCGCCGTGGAAGGTTCGGCTCATGCCGGATCATCCGGCATGTCCATGCAAGAGCGCGAAGATTTCCGCCGGGGCGTCAAAGCCGTGCTGGATTACTTGGAAGGCTTCTGGCTCGGACTGGAAACCCCGAGAGTCTCTGAAAACGAAACCATGCCCATGAGCCGCCGGTGATTCGAGTCCAGCGGAACCGTCCGTGCAGGCCGCCGGAGTCGGCTGGTGAATTCCGGCACCCCGGCCCTGATAACGATTTCGCATCAAGTCATATGAGGCCATGTTAGCTATGATCCACCGCAGGCAAGGAGGCCATGTCGGAGATCGCCAGTTACATTGAAGCCGTGAAGAGCCGCTATGCCTTGAGCAGCGATTACGCGCTGGCCAAGAAGTTGAGCATCGCTCAACCGGAAGCCAATTTAATTCGCCGCGGGCTTAAGGTTCCCAAGCCCGAGCTCTGCATCAAAATTGCCAGGCTCCTGGATAAGAACCCGGTCGAGCTGCTCCTGATCGCGCAAAAAGACAAAGCGCCGGCGCAAGCCAAAGAATATTGGACCTTGGCCTTGACGGCTGTGGATGTCATGCTGCATGTCCCTAAAAATCCCCGCTACCTTCCGAAGAAGGTGGAAGCGATTGGACGCGAGCTTCGCCAGCTTGAGTCTCAAACGCTGGTGTATGACGGCGCGGCCGCCAATGCGGAAGCGGTCCGTCTCGTCGAGACGGCGGAGCGGTCGATCGACGCGATCATGGAACGCTGGAATCTCTGGAAGAAAGGCGAAGCACTCTACCCCAGCTACCTGCTGGCAAACCAGGCGGCGGCTCGGCGCAAGGTGACGATTCGGCGGCTGTTGATCCTGTCTCGCGCGCAGATGCACCAGGCCGATCTCGTTGCCGACGCGGTGGAAATCATGGATGACCAGCAACGCGCGGGCATCAAGATCTATTACGGGTTTCGTGAGGAGCTGGAACGGTCGCCCGCCTTTCAACGGTTGGAAGAAGATTTTCAAAAGTACGGGGCGGCTCAGGACATCAACGCCGCCATGTTCGACCGCGAGATTCTGATCTTCTCCCAATCGTACGGCCAATTTCCGCTGGGGGTGGTCGGCAAGCCCACGCCGATCACGATGATCAATCAATTGAAAATTACCTGGAAGCCCGACATCATCCGCGATCTCGATCCCGCGCCCCTGTTCGACATGACGCGCTATGTCTTCGAATATGAGGGGCCGAAATCATTTAAGGCGCAACTCGCGCGGTTCAGGTGCGCTCCATGAAGTTTCCATCAGAGCCGTTCAAGATCAAGGTGGTGGAACCGATCCGGCGCACGACGCGGGAGGAGCGCGACCGCCTGTTGCGCGAATCGGGCTATAACCTGTTTCACGTGCCGGCGGAA
The DNA here is from genome assembly GCA_035253365.1 of Nitrospiraceae bacterium. Classification (GTDB taxonomy): domain Bacteria; phylum Nitrospirota; class Nitrospiria; order Nitrospirales; family Nitrospiraceae; genus DATFCE01. The sequence continues at coordinate 3,088 of DATFCE010000185.1, read as the reverse complement.
AGCGTGTATGTCGATCTGCTCACGGACAGCGGCACGGCGGCGATGAGCGACCACCAGTGGGCCGGCATGATGCTGGGTGATGAATCGTATGCCGGGAGCAAAAATTATTACCATTTCGAAGAGACGGTCCGGTCGATCTTCGGCTATCAGCACGTCATCCCCACGCACCAGGGCCGCATGGCGGAGAATCTGTTATTTTCCACAGTCGTGAAAGCCGGCATGTGCGTGCCGAACAATATTCACTTCGACACCACCCGGGCCAACGTCGAGCATCAGGGTGCAGAGGCGAGAAATGTCGTCATCAAAGAAGCCTATGATCCGCATTGCGAGCTGCCGTTCAAGGGCAACATGGACTTGGTGCGGCTGGAGGAGACGATCAATCAGATCGGGCGTGAGCGCATTCCATTGGTGATGCTGACGATCACCAACAACAGCGGCGGCGGCCAGCCGGTGTCGATGGAGAATATCCGGCACACTCGTCAGCTCGTAAATCGCTATGGCATTCCGCTCTTTTTCGACGCCTGCCGCTTTGCCGAGAATTGTTTCTTCATCAAAGAACGCGAGCCCGGCTACCGCGATCGGCCGATTGCCGACATTGCGAGAGAACTCTTCAGCTATGGCGATGGGTGCACCATGTCGGCGAAAAAGGACGGACTCGTCAACATCGGCGGGTTTTTAAGCATGAACAACAGTCAATGGGTGCAGGACATTACCAATATGCTGATCCTCGTGGAAGGCTTTCCGACGTATGGCGGATTGGCCGGCCGTGATCTCGAAGCGATGGCCCGAGGGCTCAAAGAAGTGCTCGATGAAGAGTATCTCAGCTTCAGGATCGGTCAGGTCCGGTACCTGGGCGACCTGCTAGATCAGGGAGGCGTGCCGATCCTCAAGCCGATCGGTGGACATGCGGTGTATCTCAATGCCAAAGAATTCCTCCCGCATATCCCGCCGGATCAGTTTCCAGCGCAGGCCTTGGCGGTGGCGCTCTATCGCGACTATGGCATTCGGGGCGTCGAAATCGGCACGGTCATGTTCGGTAAGAAAGATCAGAGAACCGGGCGGACCATCCATCCGGAATTGGAGTTGGTGCGTCTCGCGATCCCGAGACGGGTGTACACGAACATGCAAATTACCTATGTCGCGGAATCCATTGTCGAGCTTCATCGCCGCCGTGAGGCGATCACCGGCCTGGTGATGACCTACGAGGCGCCGGTTCTTCGCCATTTCACCGCGCGATTCGAGGAATGTCCACCCCGGCAACATCCGGCCTGATCACCGCCCAGCAACCAAGACGCTCACTTCTACGCGCATGGCGCATGGAACATCTGTCGATCTTCCAAACGCACGGCCGTTAAGCGGTTGCCCCAGACGCAACCGGTATCGATGGCGAGAAGATGGTCTTGCACATGGAGACCCAGCGCGGCCCAATGTCCGCAGATCAGCGTCGTGTCCGCGCTTTGCCGATGAGGAACTTGAAACCACGGGATAAGACCCGGCGGCAATGCGGCGAGAGGTCCCTTGTATGAGAAATCCATCGCCCCTGTTTCCGTGCAGACGCGAATCCGCGTGAATACATTGGTAATCATCTTCAGCCTTGCGGGGCCCGCCAAGTCATCCGTCCAGCAAGTGGCGTTCAGCTTTGGGTCATACAGAGATCCGAGAAACGTCCGGTACTGGTCCGACTGCAAGGCCGCTTCCACCTCGGCGGCCAGAGTGGCGGCGCGCGCAACGGTCCATTGGGGTAATAAGCCCGCATGGATCAAAGCAAAGTCGTTCGCAAGGTGGAAGAACGGCCGCTGCCGAAGCCAGGCCAGCAATTCCCGGCGATCCGGCGCCGTTAAGACCTCCTTCAAGGTATCACTGCTACGCGGATGCGTGACGCCTTCGGCGACGGCGAGCAAGTAGAGATCGTGATTGCCGAGCACCGTGACCGCCGACTCACCAAGATTCTTAACCCAACGCAGAACTGAAAGCGAATCAGGGCCTCGATTCACCAGATCGCCGACGAACCACAGCCTGTCGCGATCCCGATTGAACCCAATGAGATCCACCAGTTGCTGTAAGGCGGAAAAGCAGCCCTGGACATCCCCAATTGCATACGTGGCCATCGCGTTCCTATATCTTCCCCTTATGCGTATTGTACGGCATTGTATGGTTGAATTGCGTTTTTTGCCGGGACTACGGTATTCTGACTCAAATAAGAGGGTTCAATGATACGCGCTGAAGCTCTGACCGCCTACATCCAAAAAACCATGCCTGACGCGAAAGTCTCCATCACCGACCGCACCGGTACGATGGACCATCTCATGGTTCGTGTCGTGTCCGAGCTGTTTCGAGGCAAAAATCTTTTGGACCGGCATCGCATGATCTATCAAGCATTGGATGAACCGATGAAAGACGGGCGGATCCATGCGCTGGAGTTGGAAGCCGTCACCACCGACGGCTCTTAGCAGGATGCTGAAAAAGGCCCCCAGCTTCGTTCTCAGCTCGGAACAATCCTCAACGTAGCCCAGAGGCTACGCCTCCGGTTGTTTCTCGTTTCGGGCCTCGCTGGATGACCTTTTTGAGCATCCTGAAGTTATATCGATTCTTCACAGAACATTTTGAGGAGGCAACTATGGCGAACCCAATCGAAGATGAAATCCAACAGGAAATCAAGGCCAACAAAATCTTGATCTACGGGAAGGGCACCAAGACGATGCCCATGTGCGGGTTCACCCGTGAGACGATGCAGTTCTTCGACAAGTACGGCTATCAATATGAATTGATCGACGTCCTGCAGAACCCGGCCAAGCGCGAAGTCCTCACCAAAATGACTAACTGGCCCACGCTGCCCAAGGTCTTCATCGACGGTCAATTCTACGGCGACACCGACATCCTCGACCCGATGGAGAAGAAGGGGGAGGTGGAGCCGCTGCTAAAGAAGGCGTTTGGAAAGTAATATCCGGCGATGGGCAGCAGCAGCATAAACTTGTTCAATAATTCTGCAATGTCCGGGTGAATGAGTCCGACCATATTTCGAGAAAAAGGATTTCGGTTCTTTTTCTTTTCTCGTGAGGAATCGCGTCCGCATGTGCACGTTCATCAC
>DATFCE010000184.1:0-11647 GCA_035253365.1 Nitrospiraceae bacterium | reverse complement strand
GCGTTTCAACGCGTAGTGACTGAATTTTCTCGCAGTGAAAAAGTGCCGCCTGCTCTTTTCAAATTGGGACTCGCCGCGATGGAGGCCGGTGACGCGTCGGGAGCTCGGCGATATCTCAAGCGCGTCATCGAGGAATTCTCGACATCCGACGAAGCCAAATTGGCCAAGAACAAGCTGGCCGAAATCCGATGAAGCGCGGAGTGTCGATGGGCCGCCGAATGGAGGTGCAGCGCTCCATCCGTCGGCGCTCCGGGATGGCGTCGGGTCGGAAACCGTATCTGACAACTCCTCCCCGTACTCGTGTCCCACATCCAATGCCACCGTCCACATGCGCATGCCATTTGAAAGTCCGGTGATTTCATGAGCATTACAAGCGGTGTCGGGAAGATCCATGTGTTGCCGGGAGAGGTGATTAGCCGGATTGCCGCCGGGGAAGTCATTGAACGGCCGGCTGCGGTCATCAAAGAGCTGATCGACAACAGCGTAGATGCCGAAAGCGCCCAAATCCTTGTGGAGGTCGCCGACGGAGGGAAAGGACTGATTCGCGTGACCGATGACGGCGAGGGCATGACCCCCGTTGATGCTCCCCTTGCCTTCCAACGCCATGCAACGAGTAAGTTACGAACGGAACACGATTTGTCTTCGATCGAAAGCATGGGCTTTCGGGGAGAGGCGTTGCCCAGCATTGCCTCCGTGTCCAAGGTTCAGGTGATCACGGCTTCACGCGAAGACTCGGTCGGCACTGCGCTGGCGTTGAGCGGCGGCGTGCTGAACCGGCAGCAAGACACCGGCGCGGCGCCCGGCACCCGCATAGAAGTGACGGACCTCTTCTTTAACACGCCGGCGCGGAAAAAGTTTCTCAAGTCCGCGGCGACCGAATTTTCACACATCTGTCGTGTGATCCAGCAGGCGGCGATGGCTTGGCCGGCTATCCAATTTCGGTTGACGCACAATGGTCAGGATGTCCTCGACTATCCGTCGGTCGATTCCAGGCGCGATCGAATTTTACAGATATACGGACTCCGCATGATCGAGCAGATGACCACGGTGTGCGTGGAGCGACCGGGCCTTCGTCTGGAAGGCGGGGCGATCCAAGCGATCCATACGCGCGCGACCCGCTCTCCTCAGGAGTTGTTCGTCAATCGACGCCCGGTTAAAAACGCCGTGGTCTCGCATGCCATCTATGATGGCTATGGCTCCATGTTGGCGAAAGGTTGCCATCCGATGTATGTCCTGTTCCTGGACATTGATCCGGCTCAGGTCGACGTGAACGTGCATCCCACCAAGCGAGAAGTGCGGTTCGCCGATCAGCAGTTTATTCATCAGACCGTCAGACAAGCCATTCGGGATGCGGTGGGGACCGATCAGCCCCACGCCGGACCTATCGCTGGTCTCGATACATCCACCACGCCCTATTCCTTCGCCATCCGGACTCACGGGGAAACAGATACACCGAATTCCCGTCAGGCGGTTGTCGCCCCACTACCTGTACTCCAGGAACATGGCAAAGGGGTTGCCCCGCTTCTCGTTGGCGAAGCGGCTTCCAGCTATCTCGTGGACGTAGAGTGTCGCGTGACTCCGTTTGGTCAGGTGAGCCAAACATTTCTCATTGCGCAGGTCGGAACCGCGTTACATGTGATTGATCAACACACGGCGCATGAGCGGGTTTTATTCGAGCGATTGTGGCGGGAATGGACCAGCGAGTCGGTGTTGACCCAACCGTTACTCATTCCGGAATCCATCGAGGCGCCTCCGCATGGAGCGGTTCTGCTCGGTCAACATCTTTCCGATTTGGCCAAGCTCGGGTTGGATATTGAGCCGTTCGGCGGCACGTCCTTCGTGATTCGATCCGTGCCCGCGCTGCTTGGACGTGTCGATTATGCCGGCCTCGTCCACGATTTGGTAGACGATCTCGCGCAATGGAATTCCACGACATCACTGGAAGCTCGGGTCCGTCCCATTCTGGCATCTCTGGCGTGTCATGCGGCGGTTCGCGCCGGTCGGCCTATGGAGCCGTTGGAAATGAAGCGGTTGATCGAGGAATGGGTGCAAGAAGGTCAGCCGGCAACCTGTCCGCATGGTCGTCGTATTGCGCTGCGATTTTCAGCTGAAGAGTTGGCCAAAATTTTCGGCCGCTGACAGGATGCTGAAAAAGCTTCAACAAGCATGAGAATCACCGACAGCTTAATCGAGCGCAAACCGCTGGTCGTCTTGCTTGGTCCGACGGCGGTCGGCAAGAGTCGAGTGGCCATCATGCTGGCGAAAGCATTAGAAACGGAGGTACTCACCGCGGATTCGAGGCAAGTTTATCGCGGGATGGACATCGGCATGGATAAGCCATCCCTGGAGGAGCGCGATAGTGTGCCGCATCGATTGATCGATTTGGTGGAACCGGATCAATCTTTTAACGCCGGCGAGTATCGACACCTGGCTGTTGCTGAAATCGACCGGCTTCATCGTGGCGGTCGTCTGCCGTTAGTCGTAGGTGGGACCGGGCTCTACATCCGCGCGCTCATCCGAGGATTATGGGATGGCCCTTCTGCAGATTGGGGTTACCGCCGCAGCCTTGAAGAGAATGCTCGACAATATGGACGCGATTGGCTCCACCAGCGTCTGACCGAGGTGGACCCGGCGCTAGCCGGTCGGCTCCATCCACATGATGCGGTCAAGATCATTCGCGGGCTCGAAACGCATCACCTACTTGGCCGTCCGCTCTCGGAACTCCACCGGCAGCATGGCTTCGGAAAAAGTGAATTCACCACGTTGCTGATCGGACTGGCCCAAGATCGAGATTCGCTCTATCGAGCCATCGACGCGCGAGTGGATGCGCAGCTCAAGAAGGGGTTGCTTGCTGAAACGCAGCAACTGCTGGCCAAAGGATATGATCGTCAGCTTGGCTCGATGAAGGGCCTAGGTTATCGGCAGATGGCCGGCTATCTTGCAGGCGAACATTCGTATGACGAAGCCGTCAGACGACTGAAGCGGGATACGCGTCATTTTGCCAAACGACAGATGACCTGGTTTCGCAAGGAGCCCGATATTCATTGGCTGCCGATCGCAGAGAACGAATCGACAGACCGAGTCGTGAGCCGGGCTCTCGATCGCGTGGACCGATTTCTTGGGGAATGTCGAAGTGCCACACCGATTGCAGCCTGTCCCAATCCGGTGATGATTAATGGGTAAAGCAAAAGACCATCGCAACACTTCCTCGCCGCAAGCGCAGATCGGCATTATCGGCGGCAGCGGCCTGTATGAAATAGAGGGGCTTCAGGATGTGCGGGAAGTCCGGGTGCGCACCCCCTTCGGCCACCCGTCCGATGCGTTGATTGTGGGCACGCTCGGCGGGGTCCGATTGGCCTTTTTATCCCGGCATGGCCGCGGACATCGCTTCACTCCGAGCGAGATCAACTATCGGGCGAACATCTATGCGCTGAAATCGATGGGCGTCACCCGCGTCATTTCGGTGAGCGCGGTCGGCAGCATGAAAGAGATGATCAAGCCGGGCGATCTGCTGTTGCCTGACCAATTTATCGATTTGACCAAGCGCCGTATCGGAACGTTTTTCGGGGACGGCGTGGTCGCGCATGTTGCGTTCGCCGAGCCCATCTGCTTATCGCTGGCAGACATTCTCCTCAAAGCCGGACACAGCGCCGGCGGCACCGTGCACCGCGGCGGTACCTATCTGTGTATCGAGGGTCCGCAGTTCTCGAGCCGGGCCGAATCCCTGCTCTATCGCAAGTGGGGTGTGGATGTGATCGGCATGACCAATCTGCCCGAAGCGAAGCTGGCGCGAGAGGCGGAGTTGTGCTATGCCACGCTGGCGTTGGTCACCGATTACGACTGTTGGCACGAGAGCGAAGAAACGGTCACCGTGGAGATGATTCTGGCCACCTTGCACAAGAATGTGGCACTGGCCAAGCGTGTGCTGCGCGCGGCGGTTGCGTCGGCAACCGACTCCGGCTCATGCGTCTGCGGTCAGGCCTTGAAGCATGCGATCGTGACGGCGCCGGAGGCCATCCCACCGACGGCCCGGAGGCAACTGGATCTGTTGATCGGACGGCATCTGCCTCCGGTGAAAAAAAGGAGCTGACATGGGGAAGTTACTGGTCGTAGGGTCCGTGGCGCTCGATACTGTCCGCACGCCGTTCGGTGAGGCGAGCGAGGTGCTCGGCGGATCGGCGACCTATTTCGCCACCGCGGCCAGTTACTTTACCAGCGTGGATTTGATCGCGGTGGTGGGAAAAGATTTCCCCGAGCAACATGTCAAATTCCTGAAGAGCCGAAACATTGATCTGGCCGGGCTGGAACGGCGTGATGGGGCCACGTTCCGCTGGAACGGAGAATATACGTACCAGTTGAATGAAGCGCACACGCTTGACACCCGGTTGAATGTGTTCGAAACCTTCCGTCCCAAGATTGCCGAACCGTACCGTTCCCCGGCCATGCTCTTCCTCGGCAACATCGATCCCGAATTGCAACTCGATGTGCTGGAGCAGGTCACCCGTCCCATGCTGGTTGCCTGCGATACCATGAACTTTTGGATCGAGCGCAAAGCGGAGGCCCTCTGGCGCGTCTTACAGAAAGTCGATGTGCTGATCATCAATGATGGCGAGGCGAGGGCATTAGGAGGCGATCCGAATCTGGTCCAGGTGGCTCGAACCATCTTGGCCAAAGGACCCAAACACCTGATCGTGAAGCGGGGAGAGTACGGCGTGTTGATGTTCACCAAGAAACAGGTCTTTGGAGCGCCGGCGTTTCCGCTGGAACAGGTCAAGGATCCGACCGGCGCAGGCGATACGTTTGCCGGGGGCTTCATGGGCTATCTGGCGGCTACCGGCAATCTGTCGGAGGACGCGCTTCGTCAAGCGATTATCTTCGGCAGCGTCATGGCCTCGTTTACCGTTGAGGCCTTCAGTCTTGACCGCCTTCGCATTCTGGACTACAAAGAGATTGAAGCGCGGTTCAAGGAATTCAAGCGATTGACCCACTTTGAGGATGTGGCATGAGCATGCGGAAGCCGCGATGGTCCTTTGCCGTTCTGCTGTTCTTGCTCCTAGCCATGACGTTCGGATGTGTGACCACCGACGACAAGATCAAAAAATCCAACGGTCATTATCAAGAAGGGTTGGCGAACTTTGAGACGGATCGGCAGAAGGCGTTCATCTCTTTTCAGCAAGCGGTTCAGCTCAATCCACGACACAAGGAAGCGCATTATTCGTTGGGCCATCTGTACGCGCTCCAAGGCAAATATCCCGAGGCGCAGGAAGAGTTTCAGAAAGCCTTGCGGGTCGATTCCGACTATTCCGAAGCCTATAACCACCTGGGTCAGATCTACGAGAAATTGAACCGTTGGCCCGACGCGATCCGTTCATATCAGCACGCATTGGAGAACCCGCTGTACGCAACACCGGACATCGCCCGGTATAATTTGGGGCTCGCGCTGGTTCATGAGGGCGACTATCAGGCGGCTACCCAGGCGCTCGAGGATGCGCTTTTGGTCAGCCCTCCGACCGTTCCTGCAGCCGCGATTCACCTTGAACTCGCGCGAGCCTATAGCAAGCTTGGGTATCGTACACAGGCACGAGAATCATTGCTCCGCGTCTCTACACTGGATAGGGGAGGACAATACGCCGCTGAAGCGGAAAAATTGATGGAACGGCTGAAGCCGTGATGACTATGGAATCAATCGGTGATTTTTTCAGACAGGTCCGTGAAACGAAGGGGCTGACGCTTGATGATGTCGCGTCCAAGACCCGTATCCATCCCGACTTCCTGGTGGCTCTTGAAGAAGGCAATTTCACCAAATTGCCGGACCAGGTTTTTGCCAAAGGATTTGTGCGCTCCTACGCCCGATCGCTTGGATTGGATGAAGATGACGCGATGCGTCGGTTCGAAGGGTCGGCGGGCACTTTTTACGACAAACAAGCCGAACGGGAACAGTTGCGGCTACAGCAAGTTGAAGATGAGCGCCGGCGCAAGACTAACCGCAAAGTGGTGGCGGCAGGAACCGGCGTGGCATTACTCGGTCTAATCCTTCTGGTCACGCGCGAGCAGCCCACCGTCACCTCGCATCGTGCGCCGCTCGACTCGGGACAGACTATTCCCAAGCCCGTACGGGCGCCGGCGCCAAACGAGAAAAGAGACGGTCCGGCTGTCGGCCGCATGCAGGAGCCTGACGACGGCGGACCATCGTCGCCGGCTTCTCGTTCGTTCACTTCTCCTTCGCCGTCCGCCATGGCGTCCCCAAGCGAAAGCGAAGACGCGATCCCGCCGGTCTCTCTTCCAACAGAGCCGGTCGGCGGTTTGCCAATCGATCCGGGGATTCCGACCGACGCGCCGCTTGTTCTGGACCTGGAAGCGTTGGATTTGACCTGGGTCGTCGTACAGGTCGATAATGCCAGCCCGCGTGAAGCCCTGCTACGTCCCGGCGAGCGGGTTCGGTGGAAGGGTTCCGAGCGGTTTATGCTGACATTAGGCAATGCAGGCGGTGTCCGAGTCGAATTGAACGGCAAGGTGCAAGGCCCGTTTGGTCCGGCCGGGAGAGTGGCCCGCGATATCGTCCTCAAGCGGTCCTGATCCGACTCCTTTCAGGAGATGAGGCAAGTGTGAGCGTGTGGGGCGAAATGTCCCAGCTCAACGCTACCTTTATCGACGTAGTCGCCTCGTATAACCCCATCTATTACTCTTCGGGAATCTTCAAAGCTCCCTTCGGTGGCATAAACTTTGAGTAGACTTTGCGTAGCTTGGGTAGAACGGTGCCGGCCGGATAGTTGGTTGAACGGGCGGTGTTAGGAGAATCGGAATGTTCAAAGTCCTCGGTGCGATTGCTTGACAACCCCGTAAGGCATTGTTATAGTGCCGCCGCTTGACGCTTGTTGATACGGCACTGCGCACACTGGTCCATTATTTAACTGAGGTGTTCTTACACAAAGGAGGGGGCGTGATGGGGTATTTGTCAAAGTCCGTTGGTTTCTTCACTGCCTTTATGCTGGTGGCGGCCACTGTCGCTGTGGCCGAGGAAAGAGATCCGCTGAAGCCTCGCGTGCCGGCCGATCAAATGGCCGATGCGAAGGCGTTAAAAAATCCGGTTGCCAACTCCCCGGAAAATATCGCCAAGGGTAAAGCTCTGTTCGAAGGCAAAGGCACTTGCTTTAATTGCCACGGCAAGGAAGGCAAGGGCGATGGCCCGGCCGGACAAATTCTCAATCCCAGCCCCCGTAACTTCACGAATTGCAAGTTCCATAAGAAGCGGAAAGACGGTGAATTGTTCTGGGTCATCAAGAACGGCAGCCCTGGCACCGGTATGGTACCGCTCATCCCCGCCGCCATTACCGAAGAAGAAGCGTGGACGATCATTAATTACGAGCGGAGCTTCTGCAAGGGCGGCGGCGAATAATCATGTGAATCGGATCGTACAAAGGCAGAGGGACTCCCCTCTGCCTTTCTTATTTCAGATCTCCGCTTACATTTCTCGCCGGGTTGAGTTCTCAATACCAGGTTGCTTCGACAAGGTTATGGGTTCGTAAGAGGCCTAATGGTGCACGCACAGCGCAGAAGCGCGGCCGATCCTATCGGCCGCTCGATGGGAGCGCCTGCATGGATCGTGTCAACGGCATTGCCGCGAGCTGACTTCCTGATGGTATCGATGGGATGATGAGGGGCTGTTGCTCGTGATTGAACCCCTGTCGAGCGGCGTCGGGTACGGCTTTTCTGAGAAAGCTCGCCACTTCACCGAGTGTCACGTCCCGGTCGCGATTACTGTCCGCCTCTCCGCGGAGTCCTCGTAGCAACAAATAGGTAAAGAGGCCGTGATGGAGCTTCTCCGGCTCCAAACTGTTTTGAAATCCTGTGGTGCCGATGAGCCGGACGATGTTCCGTCCGCTCTGCCCCCATTGTGGATCTTTGCCCTTCGCCTGGGCATCGTCCAGTTTCAACACTGATCCGTCGAAGATAAGAACAATCTGGCGGGCTTTCAACCGACCCAGCGCCGCCAGCAAATCTTTCACGGGGTATAACCGTGCGGCGGATTGACCACCTTCATACGGGACGAGAAAGGTCTCGCCGGAAGAGCCTACCTTCACCTGTCCGGCAACATAGACAATGACGTTTGAGTCCGGAGTCATATGCGCCGGCAGCCAATCCAAAATGGCTTCTTCAATATCGGACCGCAACGCTTTCCAGTCCTGGAGCAGGCGCACGTTGGCAGCCGGAACCCCGCCAAGTGCCCGGAGATACTCCGCCACGAGTTCCGCGTCCATCGCCGCATACTTTCTGGCCGACGCCTGTTGATCGCGGTGCGCGCTGATACCAATGGAGATGACGAACGTCCGGGGACGCTCGAACCCAGACGCACGGTCGGGCACACGATCAATATTCACCCAACTCCCCTTAGAGGCGACCGGCTGCTCTTTCGCATCGGCGTTCGATCGCAGCATGGCTGCCAGCATTTGAGCCGGAGGGGTGGCCGAACCGGAGGCTTCTGTGACGGTCACCATGAGATCGACCCGTTGCGGCGGCACGGCCTGAGGCACGGTCCCCGAAAACTCTACTGACTTCGATTCTCCCGGTTGCAGGCTGCCGACCGTGAGTGTCGACGCAGGAAACTGAGAGATGATGACCGGTGGACCGCTGATGATGGCGGAGACGCCGTTCGCCGAGCCGGCGCCGGCATTGGCAATCTCCACACGGACGGTGATCCGCTCGCCGCCTTCAAGGATCAAATTGCCGTTTTCATCGAGGATGGTGGCTTTAAAAGAGAGAGCGGGTTTCTGTTCGGGCGGCGGTGGCGAGACCGGTGCCGAAGGAACCGGTGCGACGTTCTGAGCAGCGGTGGAGACCGGAGCTTGGCGGCCGGCCGCGATCTGGCTGCTGGGATCGAGTAGAGCCCGGGATTCGCGCGCAAATTTTGTGGAGAGGTCGACCGCTGCATCGTGCAGAAATGTGTCCATCGTGACATAGGCGCAACGGTGTTGCGTGGGCTCGAGGATGATCCGCTCGCGACGTATCGTTTTGAGAGGTCGTTCGCCTAGGACCTTGCCCGATCGGTCCTTGAAGACGGCCAATGCTTCCAGGGCCAATTCCGCGGGCAGTCGATCATAGATGTTGTCCGTCTGAATCCGTAACCCCGACTGCTCCAACGAAATGGCCACCTCGATGTCCGCGGCCTGTTCGAGCGGTCCGGTCTCTCCCGGCATTTTGACCGCCTGGAATGTTTGGCGGGCGGCATCCAGTAAGACCGTCTCGAGTTCCTCGCCGATTCTGAGCTCTTGAGGATGATTGCAAGCGTCTGCGTACCGCGCCAGGGCCGTGGTGAGCGTCGGGTCGAACTCCAGACGCACCGTGGCGGGCAAAGGCGGACCTAAATCGGGAAGTGAAGCCGGCGCGAACATCGAGGTGACCTTTCCACATCCGGCGCTGGCGAACACCACGGCGAGCAGCAGTATCGGCAAGCATCGTATGCGGGGGACCCTATGCACGGGGCGCCACGGTACCGGAAATTCCATCTGAATGCAACCAATTGAGCCGACCGCCATCTTGCCAGGCCGACGCGGCTCGTCTATTCTACGCCTCCGTTCATCCTTCCTCCGCGAGGGCCTGATGCTGGTGCTTGGGCTGTCCAATATGCGGGATGCATCCGCTGCCCTGGTGCGCGATGGGGCTATCGTCGCGGCCGCCGAGGAGGAGCGATTTCTGCGGATCAAGCACGCGACCGCCTTACCGGTCCATGCAATCCGGTTCTGTCTTCGGCAGGCGGGCGCCCGACTCGTCGATGTCGATCACATCGCCGTGCCGTGGAAGTATTGGGTGCTCGGTCGCCGCGCCGCGCTCGCGATCGGCTCGATGATGCGCTCGCCCGCGCTGTTCCGCGAGAAGGGCCGGCGAAGTCTGGAGCGTCTCGGCGGTGAATGGATGGAGCTTGCCTGTCTTTCGCGAAGATTACGCGACACGATCGGCCCGCTTTCCTCCGCTCCGGTCTTTCTGGATCATCATTTGTGTCATGCCGCCAGCTCTTTTTTTGTTTCTCCCTTTGAGCGCGCTGCGATTATGGTCATGGATGGGGCTTCGGAAGCCCATACGACGTTGCTTGCGGTAGGCGAAGATAACGACATCCGGGTGCTGAAGCGAACCGCCCTTCCTCACTCGCTGGGCCAGTTCTATGCGGCGATGACCGCGTTTTTGGGATTTCGTCCGGATCACGACGAATATATCGTGATGGGATTGGCCGCGCACGGCGAACCCCGCTATGCCGATGTGCTGCGGACGCAGATCCTTCGCCTGATGCCGGACGGCGAGTTCAGGCTGAATACGCGGTTGCTGGATTTTCATTTGGCGCGAGTCGGGATCTTTGTGCCTGCGTTTCGGCAATTGTTTGGCCGCAATCGCTTGCCACAAGAAGAGATCACCGAGCATGATCGGGACGTGGCCGCGAGCGTGCAACGCGTGTTGGAAGAGGCCGTTTTACATCTGGCACGACATCTCAAACGCCTGACGGACGCCGAGGACCTGTGTGTGGCCGGCGGTGTCGCATTCAACTGCGTGGCCAACAGCCGGCTCGCCGGTGAAGCCGGCTTTCGGCGAATCTATGTGCCGCCTGCAGCCGGCGATGCCGGCGCGGCATTGGGCGCGGCGCTTTGGTTGACACGTCGGCGGGGAGGCCTGCATCGCCGGCATGTCATGACGCATGCGTCTTGGGGCCCTGAGTTCGATGAGCCCGCGTGCCGTGAAGCCGTGCAACGAGCGGGTCTGTTCTTTGAAGCGCTGCCCGAGGACCTCCTGTATGACCGGATGGCGGCGGAACTGGCTCATGGCCGATTGGTCTTTTGGTTTCAGGGCCGTATGGAATGGGGACCGCGGGCGTTGGGATACCGAAGCCTTCTCGCAGATCCCCGGCGGGACGATATGCGCGAATTGATCAATGCCAAGGTGAAGCGGCGGGAACTGTTCAGACCGTTTGCGCCCTCGGTGCTGGAAGAAAGAGCCCGCGAGTATTTCGAGATCGATGCGCCCTCACCGTTTATGCTGTTGACGCACCGGGTGCGAGCGTCGGCCAAGGGCGTGGTGTCGGCGGTCGTCCATGTTGACGGGACCGCACGGATTCAGACCGTTGATCGCGACTCCAATCCCAGGTTTCGACGGTTACTGGAAGCGTTCGATCGTCAGACCGGCGTGCCGGTGCTGCTCAATACGTCTTTCAACGTGCAGGAGCCGATCGTCTGTTCGCCGGATGAAGCGGTGCGCTGTTTTGTACGCACCGGCGTCGAATGGTTGGTGTTGGGAAATCTGCTTATAAAGAATCCAAACAGGACTGAGTGCTGAGGAATTTCGTGATCTGGTGAGTTGGTGATCGGGTGAATTTTCCATTGATCGAGCAATCGCCAGATCGCCAAATCCCCACATCACCAAATCATTCATTGCCTCAGTCCTCAGTTCTCAGTCCTCAGTCCTACTCGTTCCCGTCGCTCGATGCGCTTCTTCTCCTAATGCTCGCCAATCTTTCCCTTCAACCGCTGGTGGACCCCGATTTCGGATGGCATCTCCGAACCGGCTTGGATCTGATTGCCACAGGGCGTTTGCCGAAGACCGATCCCTATTCTCATACGATGCCGGATTGGCCCTGGGTCGAGCATGCCTGGCTCATGGACGGAAT
>DATFCE010000183.1:0-21603 GCA_035253365.1 Nitrospiraceae bacterium | reverse complement strand
CGATCGGACTACTGACCGAGTTTCATGTGGCGGGAAGCTCTTATTTAAAATAGGTGAAATCAGCATCTCGTAATTGACAACCCAAGGGTTGCCAGGCATCGAGCAGCACCCGAGTCTTTATGTGCTGCTAACCCAAGGACCACCGTATCAATTGTACCAAAGGACTTTCGACGACAGAATTGGTAAACATTAGCCCAGACCATCTCAACTTACCTCCAGGTTAAGATCGTGAATAAGACGACAGTCTAAAAAGCGATTCGTAAAACAACAATGCCTAAAATTTCTCATCCTCACATCACAAATGATCCTATGATCTGTGGAGGGAGCGCCGTCATCGGCGAAACACGTTTCCCCGTGCGGTCAGTTGTCACGTATGTCCTACGACATGGCCTTACCCCAGAAGAGCTTGTCGCTCGGTTTTCTTACCTTACCTTGGCTCAGGTACATGACGCACTCGCCTACTATTACGATAACCGCGAAGAAATTGAACGGGAGATTGCAGACAATACTGAGAATGCTGTCCGGCGACAGTCATGATGGAATTGATACTGATCAATACCTCTAAGCGCCACTGATCGTGGCAATCAAGCTCTACCTCGATGAAGATGTTGATCCTCTTCTTGCCTCAGTACTAAGAGAGCGAGGCGTTGACTGTCTTTCCACACGAGAAGCTGCCAATCTGGGCCGTTCCGATGCGGAACAGTTGATATTTGCACAGGTCAGAGTCGGGCGATTCTGACTTTCAATGTAAAAGACTTTGTGACGCTTTCCCGACTAACTGTGGCTGCTGATCACCATCACAGCGGAATTATTGTGTCCGACCACCTTCCATTCCGTGACCTGCTTCGGCGTACTCTCGTACTACTACAGCGCCATTCCACCATGGACCTCACGGATACGCTGCTTTGGCTGCAAGACTACAAGGATACGAATGTCACTTGATTCAAGAAGCGGAGGCAGGTGGGTATAGCGTTCGCACAATCTCCGTAATATTGAAAAGCATCCCATGCATTCGCGTATACGCGGCGTGGCTGAAGAGGTGGTCGGTTGGATTGCTCAATCGGCGTCCTTGTAGTCGACCAGCAAGCGTGGCCGTCGTTCTGACAGCGGACGCTTTTGTGGGTGCATTCTCCCGCGTTCAAATCCATCGAACGGCCAGCGCATAGAGCGCAAGCGCAGCGGTCAGAATGTTGCCCAGATGGCTCATGAGCTTCCGCTGTTTGCCGCCTGAGTGCCGGTCACGCCGGAGTCCGCGGTATCTGTCTGTCTCGTCCAGAGAATCGCTGTTCCCACTCCTCCAGCCGCAAATGAGGCAAGGAAGATTGCGATTTTGGCGGCTGCGTACTCCGTGGGGTTCGGAAAGGCCTCGCCCGCAATGAACAGAGACATCGTAAAGCCGATGCCGGCAAGCGCGCCGGCCCCGGCCAATTGGCGCCATGAATAGGCGTCTGGCTTCACGGCCATGCCGCTGAGCACCGCCAGCCGCGCGGCCAGCGTGATCCCGATCGGTTTCCCGAGTACCAGTCCCAGGATGATCGCCAGCATCAGACGCCCGTGCCCTTCAAACACATCGAGCGACAAGGCGATCCCTGCATTGGCCAGCGCGAAGACGGGCAGCACCACGTAGCTAGACCAGGGCTCGGTCGAACGCAGCAACTTGGCGGCCGGCGATTCGATGCGGTCATGGATGGCGTCCAAGGCCCGAAGGGCGGGTTCGGATGGGCCACGGCGCATCACGGTGTCCCCGGCACGCCGCGTTTCTGCCTGGATCACGATCTCGGCCTGCGCCATCAGGGCAGGCAGATTTGCCGGAGGGCGTGTCGGCGTGAGGACCGCCAGGATCACACCGGCCAGCGTCGCGTGGAGCCCCGCGTCGTGCACGCACACCCAGAGAATCACCCCCAGGACGGCGTACGGCAACGGGCGGTACACGCCCCAGCGGTTGAGCGCCGCCAGCAGACTGGTGACAGCTACGGCGGCAACCAGATACCCCATACTGATCTCAGTCGAGTAGAACAGCGCGATGACGATGATCGCCACCAGATCGTCGATGATGACCGCGGCGGTCAAGAATACCCGAAGCTCGACCGGGACACGATCGCCGAGCAAGACGATCAGGGCGACCGCAAAGGCGGTGTCGGTGAGCATGGGAATCGCCCATCCCGCTCTCAGCGGTCCGGGTGGAATCACCAAGAGGTAGATGAGCGCAGGGAAGATGATGCCGCCGATCGCGGCCATAACCGGCAGCGCGGCTGCTTGTCGCGTCGCCAGGTGGCCCACGGTGAATTCCCGCTTGATCTCCAGTCCGACGACGAAGAAAAAGACCGACAGCAGCCCGTCGTTGATCCAGTCCAGGAGCGGCAAGGTGAAGGCGCCGTTGCCAAGGTGAAGACCCAACGGTGTGCGCCACCACGACTCGACCGCGGGGCCAAGAGGGGAGTTGCTGAGCACGACGGCGAGCACCGACATGAGCAGAAGGAGCAACCCGGCCGACGGACCCCATCGCACGAAATCGAGGGCCGCAGTTTGCATCCGATGTCCAAGGGAGCCCAGCAGAGCGTCGGCCAACGCACTCTCGTCCCATGGCCCCTCATAGCGGCGGTTGTTGATGAAAAACGTTGGCGTCACCAGCACGCCGCTGCGCTGCGCGCTGTCGAGATCCTCTCTCACCCGCCGCTTTGCCGATTGGGATGCCGGCGTGTCGGGTCCGCCGTTCCGCGGCAGGCTGAATTCCCCTGCAACTCGTTCGAAATCGCCCGAGGTGAACGCCGGTCCCCGTTTCATGAGGGTATCGTGGACCTCCCAGAACCGGCCGGTTGTCTCGGAGGCGTACTCCGCGAGTTCGGCGGCTTGCCGCGCCTCGTTATCATCGGTGCCGGGACGATGTCGAAAGACGTATCGCAGTCGCTCTCCGAATCGATCCCGAAGCTCCGCGATGACGTCATGCACGGCGTGACACCGGGGGCAGGTATAACTGCCGTACTCGACCAAGGTCATGTCCGCCTTGGGACTCCCCAGGACGTGATCGCGATGGATATCGACCGGACGATCGAGTTTGGTGGGCCGTGTCTGAGCCATGAGGGATTATCCGCGCTCCTTCATGTGTTTTTCTCCCGCAGGGCCTTCAACGCACCGCCCCACGCGATGACCTGGTCCAGCATGGTGCTGACCGACTTTTCATGGGTTGAGGCCGGTTTGAAGACACTATAGTTCTCAAAATCGGTGGAGAGGGACAGCGCCACCTGGGCGCGCACGTCGGCGATTTGCAATTCCGCCATCACCCTTCGCAGACTCTCCACGGCGCGCGTTCCGCCCGCGCTGCCGTAGCCGACGAATCCGGCCGCTTTGTTATTCCACTCGCGGTAGAGAAAATCGATCGCGTTCTTGAGTGCGCCCGATATGCCGTGATTGTATTCAGGGGTCACAAAGACGAACGCATCGAAGGGAGCGATCTTGGCCGCCCAGGCTTTGGTGTGCGGTTGCGAGTACTGCCCCTGGGAAGGCGGCACCGGCTCGTCGAGCAGAGGCAGATTGAACGTTTTAATATCCACCAACTCGAATTCGGCATCGCCGCGCTGCCGCGCGAGGTCGTACACCCAACGGGCGACTGCCTCGCCTTTGCGCCCCGGCCGGGTGCTTCCAACGATGATGGCAATCTTGATCATGACCTGTCCTCCTGAAAAAGTGGAAGTAGAATGGTAGGTGCGTACAATATGGTCAACACTGCGACGGATCGAGGACATACGCATTCATGACACCATAGTGATCGGACCCGGATTGAGCAGAGAGAGCCGTGGATTCTCACAGCAGTGTCTGCCGGAAACACTCTTTAGGTAGGTGTAGGCGCTTGCCCATATGGAACAGAAAATCGCGATCCGTCTCGCTTGCCCCATGCCGTTCCGATAGCCCTCAACAATCCTCTGCTGTTCCTTTTCAGGAAGATTGGTCATGGCCCGGCGAAGCGAGGGCGGCATGGTGAGGTCTTCCTGGCGGACGATTGCGTTCTGCTCCGGATCGTAGCTGTACAGGTCACGGCTCGGGCCGGCGATCATATGCGTATCTCTCAGGCCCGCGGCCATCAATTCGTGATACTCTGGGGACTCAGGTTCAAAGTTGAAGTCTCCTCCGATGATCATGCCCAGATACGCCTTCTGAGCTTGAAGTCTCCGCAATTCCGTTATCAATACACGGATCTCGCTGAGCCGCCTGTGTTGGTCCTGTTCCAAGGCTGAAACGAAGTTTTGCATGTCCTCGCGCCGTATTCTTCCCTGTTCCTCGGCTTCGGTCACTCGCTGGATGAAATAGGCCGCTCGTTCGATTCCGGAGTGCAGGTGCAGGCTGACCGCAAGAAATGTGTTGCCCGTGGCAGGATTTTCAACCTCGGCGATCAGCGCATATCGGAGTTCACTGAACTGCAGGCCAAAGGAATCACCACAACCGCCGATGCCGCCACTGAGCTTGAGCCCTGCAACCTTCCGAAGCCGTAGAGGGGCTTTGGCCAGAACGGCCATACCGTTATTCAACCCTGGGACGATTCCCAGTCCGAACAAGCGAATGCCACAAGCATCTGCTTGATGGACCTCGGTGTACTGCGAGCCAACCGCCTTCAGCGCCGTCACAAACGCCTCAGCTTTCTCAGGCAAGGGGTTGGCCTCCTGAAGGAGCATCACGTCGGGTTGAGCCAGGGACAGTTGTCGAGCTTGAAGATTGAACCGTGTCCTCTGCTCCTCTTTCGATTCGCCAGGTCCAACCGACCAACCACGTACCTCAAGCCCATGGAGGATGTTGTAGATCAAGATTCTGATCCGATCCATAGGCGTAGAGTCTGGAACAGGCTCACGAAGGGGTTGACGATCGGAATGCGTGCAGGCTGCCATGACAGCGCAAGCAAGAACCACCGCGACACGGATAGGCACTCGTCGCATCCTCCATGAGCCTTTCATCGGAGCAAGGGCCTCAGTATAATGGTGCAGCTCCGTCCATACGCGCGGCAGTACACATCAATAACCAACTGTAAACCGTTGCCGGATGTGCGCAGGCTTCTCCACTTCGTCGATCATTGCCATTGCATAATCTTCCGTCGAGATTCGACTTTGTCCATTGGCATCCCGCAGCAACTGATCCGTGCCAAGCCGGAACTTCCCCGTCCGCTCGCCCAGGGAAAGGTCAGCCGAGGGAGAGAGGAAGGACCATTCGAGGGACGGCTCCTGACGCAGCATATTCAAGGCTTCCCGAGTGGCGAGTGCCCCTTGCTTCCACTCCTTAGAGAACTCTGGAGTATCGACTGATTGGACGCCCGGCTTGATTTCCAGGCTGCCTGCGCCGCCGACGAACAGGAGCCGCTTCACGCCGGCCTTTTTGACACCATTAACAATGGCTCGCGTGCCCTTGACCTGTGATTGTAGATATCTGGGTTGCTCCAGCCGGGACTGAAGGCGCTGATGACGACATCATGGCCGGCCACCAAACGGGCCACCTCATCCTCGTTGTAGACGTCCCCTTTCTGAGGATGAAGCTTCGCATGTGGCTGTAATTTCTCCGGATGCCGCACGATGGCCGTGACCTCATGACCGCGATCCAACGCTTCTTGCAAAAGGGCTGAGCCGACAAACCCGGTGGCGCCGATCAATGCGATGTTCATCGTGAATCTCCTTGATAAGCGATCCTTGCCGCCGTTAAGGGTACGCACAATGCGAGCCGGATTGCCGACGACGACGCTGGCCGGCGGGACGTCATGGACCACGACACTGCCTGCACCGACTACGCTTCCGTCTCCGATGGTCACCCCCGGAAGAATAATCGCGCCGCCGCCGATCCATACATCATTGCCGATGCGGATCGGAAGGGCATATTCCAGGCCGGCTCGCCGTATATCCGCTTCAAGCGGATGAGTCGCGGTGTAGATCTGCACGGCCGGTCCCATTTGGAGGTTGTCCCCGATCTCGATCGGGGCGCAGTCGAGGAAGATGCAATTATAGTTAATGAAGGCATTTTGTCCGAGGCGGATGGTGTAGCCATAGTCGCAGGCAAAGATGGGTTTGATGACGTGCCGTCGCCGAATGAGCCCAAGAGTTGGCGCAATAAGGTCGTACGATCGTCCATCGCATCGACCGAGGTTGCATTGTACTGCGCCAGAAGACGCTGTGCCCGCTGATGGTCTGCGCTGAGTTCCGGATCGGCTGCGCGGTAGAGTTCACCGGCCAGCATCTTTGCTTTTTCGCTCTTGGCGCCCATAGAGATCTCGTCCATTGAACGAAGACCTGGACGACCTCCCGGGCATCCGACTCCTCGATGGGCAGATAGTTGATTGCCACATCGGCGCCTTCGCGCGGACGAACGCGAACGCGGCCGCTCGGCCGATGCCGGAATGGCCGCCGGTGACGAGCGCTTTGCGGCCCACGGGCCGTTCGGAACCCCGATAGATCGCCTCACGTGGGCAGTGCGATGATCTCGACCCAGTTCGGAGCCTTGCCGACATTCACGTGCGACAGTTTTCGCAACGCGCCTGTTTTGTGATGGACCTCGTAGGCGCTCAGGCCGTTGGACTTTTCGCCGACGGCGAGGAGGTATTTTCCTTCCGGGTCGATATTGAAGCCGCGCGGCTGAATCTCAGTCGGATAGTTCCCGATCAGCGTCAGCTTGCCGTCATGGACTCGAAATGCCGCGATCGTGTTCGAGCGGCGCTCGGACGCATACAGGAACTTCCCGTCCGGGGTCAGGTGAATGTCGGCGGCCCACGGCTTGTCCTTGAAACCGGCCGGCATGACCGAAATTGACCCGAGCGGTGTAAGCATGCTGGAGGCGTCGAATCGATACATGCCCACGGTGCCGTCGAGTTCATTGGTACAGAAGGCGAAAGGACCAGTGGGGTGAAACACGATATGGCGGGGACCGGCACCTTTCTTCGTGACGACAGCGGATGGGTTGTTGGGCGCGATCCCGCCCTCGGTTGCGTTGAAGCGATATTGCAAGATGGCGTCGGCGCCTAAGGTGGGGACGAGCAGAAACTGATTGGATGGATCAGTCACGATACAGTGCGGGTGCTTGCCGGTCGGGATGACGTGTAGCGGCTTCGGACCGATTTCGCCGCGGGCGCCAACGGCATTGACGGAAATCTTATCTCC
Source organism: Nitrospiraceae bacterium (assembly GCA_035253365.1). Classification (GTDB taxonomy): domain Bacteria; phylum Nitrospirota; class Nitrospiria; order Nitrospirales; family Nitrospiraceae; genus DATFCE01. The sequence continues at coordinate 14,479 of DATFCE010000183.1, read as the reverse complement.
GAAATATGACGCGCCGAACAGGTAGCGGCCACTGCGATCAAGCGACAGATAGGCCATATTGTCAGCCGCAGGCACTGTTTGCATCGGTGTGAGCCTGCCAGTGTCCGACTCGATGGCCCAGCTGCTTACCGAATACGGTTCCGAGGTCAATGACGCGTACACGCATCTGCGGTCGGGGCTGATCGCGAGGTGCATGACGCTTCCGGCAACAGGGACTCTCTCGATCATGCGTACACTGCCGTCCTTCTCGTTCAGTTCCAGGACAGAGATCTCCCGGCTGTCGGCGTTCGAGATATACGTTATCGCGCGGGCATTTCTCATAGCAGCACGTATCCTGAGATCGTGGCGTCGCTGTGGTGTTCCAAGGTCTGTCGCTTTCTCATGTTCCGATCCTGCGCGACCGCAGGGAATGCGCTGCCATCTTGGCTGTCGATCGCGGTCAACACGCCCAGCGGCCGGTACTCTGGCCGGTTTGGAAATCGGCGAAGGCCCATAGTGCAGCCCCGCCATGAAGGCCGCTGCGCCGCAACGTCGAGATAGCGGCGGCGTCATATGGTCACAGGGAGCGGCGGTTCATGGGTTGCGGTGCAGTTATCCCACTGATTTGAAGACTTCAGCCAATGTCTTCCCATAGGGATAAAAGAGTTCCGCTCGCCTGCTGTCCTGCGACCAGGCGTCACGCAGCTCCGGCGTGGTGATATCCCAATCCGGACGGATACGGCGTGTAATCTCCCTCAAGTCGTGCCGAAGTTCTTCAATGGTGGGACGTCCCCAGTACCAATAACCGTTGTAGATCTTGAAAATCTTCAACGCCGGCTCGAGCACGAGCGTGTAGGGAATCATAGGATTATTCTCGGGATCGGTATATTCTGCGATGTCCAAGTCTTTCTGGACCTTCCGGCCGGGATCCGAAAGGAACGGCCATTGCGCGCCCAGTCCATCCCTGAACTCATTTGTTTGAAGAAGGTTGTCGGTCGAGATCGTCACGAGACGCGCATAGCCGACTTTCAGCTCCGGATAGAATTCGACGAGATGCCGAAGTTGGCGGCGGTCTTTAGGACAGAAATGGCCCCTGGAAAGGACAACGATCATCGGATCAATGCCTTGAAGGTCGGAAAGCCTCCTTCGAGTTCCCGTCTGATCGGGAAGCTCATAATCCGGAAAGGCTGCTCCAACTTGGCTGTTTGCTCTCATAGGCGTCTCCTATTTCCACCAGCCCGCCCTCGCTGCACGTGTAGTTACACGTTCGGCTCTGTTCCGCGAAAGGCGTCGAGCTTGGTCGGCGTGTCGAGTGTGATTGGTCTGCCTGTGCGCGCCGATTCGTAGATGGCCGCCATAATGCGGTGGTCCTGCAAGCCTTCTTCGCCCGGTGTGTATGGACGCTTGTTTTCCAGCACGCATTCCGCCATGTGATCCATTTCGGCGGCAAACTGGTTTTTCTCCCGGATGCGCGGGTGTTCGATGCGCTCGACTTTGCCGTCCGCCTGCGCCGTCTCCATCTGCAGCCCTCGGTATGAGAATGCGGGGTCTAGGCCGAACCAGCCTTCGGTCGCATACACGCGATAGCGCGATGCTCGGTGGGCGTCGTAACTCGTGAAATTGCCGGCGATGATCCCGGACGGAAAGCGCAATCGGAAGCTGACGGCGTCTTCGACTTCCCGGAAACGCGGGTCGTTCGATGGCGTGACAATGCTCGCAGATACGTCCGCCGGTTCCTCGCCGGTCAGAAAACGCACGGTATTCAGGCAGTAAATGCCGATGTCCGGAAGCGACCCGCCGCCGGACAGCTCGCGTTTGAGCCGCCAGTGATTTGGATCACCCTGCCGATGCGCATTCACGAGATCAACGAATTTAATGGTGCCGCACCGCTTGGTTCGCACCATGTCTCTGACCATCCGGTTGTACGGCTCGTACTGAATGCGATAGGCGATCATCAGCTTGAGGTTCGCCCGCTCGCACACCGCAATCATCTCTTCGGCTTCACGCGCCGAGACCGCCATCGGCTTTTCGCAGAGAATATGCTTCCCGGCTCGCGCGCCGCGGATGGTGAATTCGTGATGCATCGAGTTCGGCAGCACGATGTAGATGACCTGCACGTCCGGGTTGTCGCGGAGTCGATCGTACGTGTGGTAATCGTACAGGCTCTGTTCCGGAACGCCGTACTGCTGCGCGACACGGCGCGCCTTGTTCGCATCGCCGCTGACCAGCGCGGCGAGACGCGCTTTTTTCGATTCACCGAACGCCGGCAGCAACTCCTCAAGCGACAAACGCCCCAACCCTACGATGGCAAACCCGACGCGTTCGCCGGGTGGAAGCGGGGCGGGCAGCGGCCCGCGCTGCTGTTCGGTCGGAGCGACGATCGGCGGAAACTGAATCGGCTGCGACGATGAGGCCGGGGGCGGCTCGGTTTGCGCCACAGCGTGCGACAACAGGTCGGCGGACAGACTCACCGCGAGGAATCCTTGACCGGCCTTTTTCAAAAATTGACGACGCGAACATTCGTTTGTGTAGGCGTCTATCTCGGATTCCTTATTGGTCGGATTGTGGATGTTCGAATCACTCATTGCCCAATCCTTTGTTGACTCGATGCGCGTCCTTGACGTGCTGTCTTGAAAATCCCCGATGCTATGTCATCACGGCTTGCCGCCTGTGGCCGGCTGGTCATGCAGAAGCGACTGTCTGATTATGAAGAGAGGGATTGATCCATTAATATCGGGCGATGAAGGAATGGGATGTCGAGCGATGGAGAAACGCGATGTGAACACAGTGATTACGAGTTAGTAGCTGGGTGCGAATTCAATCACGGTTTTGACATCGTGTGGTTGACGAACCAGAGCTTCCGGCCATCGCTTCACCGGTACTCGCCGGGTAATGACCTGCTCCAGCCATGCCGGGTCGGCCTGCGCGAGGGCGTCCGCCGCGGCCTGATAATGGCGCCGATTCGCATTCACGGTGCCGAACACGACATTATTCTCTAGCACGAGTTCACGGTTCAGCGCGCCGAGATCGACCGATAACGTCCGTCCTCCCGACGACACGCCGGTAAGACAGACGATCCCGCCCGGCGCAGCGTATCTCATTACATCCCATACGAGCTGCCCGACGCCGGTGCATTCCAATATGATGTCCGCCTCGCGACAGGCGTCCGCGACCGTTCCCGCGTGATACGTCCCGCCGAGCGCCTTCACTAACGCAGGCTTTGGCCCATCCTTCACGCGATCGAGTACATGAACCTCCAAGCCGCGTTGGGCTCCGAGCAGGGCGGCGAGAAGCCCGATCGGCCCCGCTCCCGTCACCAAGACTCGCTTCGGCTGCCAGTGCCCTCGAGCGCCGATGTGCTCAATCTGCTCCCAGGCCTTGGCGACCACGCTGGTTGGTTCAAGCAGGACTCCAAGAAGACCAAGCCGGGGCTGGAGGCGCACGAGAAATTCGGGGGACATGAGAAATCGTTCAACGGCGAAGCCGTCGAGTTCTTTGATCCCGTGCTCGGTGTACCGCCCGTTGCGGCACATGTCCCATTCACCGACCGCGCAATTGGAACAGGGCACCGGATCGGGCTGGCGGACGATCCCAACGACCAGATCGCCCGCCGCGAGGTCGCCGCCTTCCGGCGCCTGCAACACCCTCCCGAGCGATTCATGCCCCAGTATCAAACGGTCCCGCCACGGCGGCGGAACGCCGTACAGCCCGCCGACAATTTCGACATCGGTGCCGCAGACGCCGACCGCAATCGTTTCGACCAACACATTTCCCTCCACGGGCGAAGGCTCCGGGATATCGTCAAGTCTGACAGATCCCGGCTGAGTGGGAAGAACCGTGATAGCTTGCATCGTGTGGCCGTCTTTGATCTTCCGGCAATCAACAAAAACGTTACGGTAACGAATAGGTCATTTTCGGCCAATAGGCATAGCCGTAGATCCGTCCCTCGGCCCGTTGCTCGATATTGATGCCGCCGACGAATGGCGTCTTCCCGCTAATACCCTTGAATCCCCCGCTTCCATAGTTGAAGGTGAATTCACCTTTGCACTCATCCTTTTTCCCGGTGCATCGCAGTTCCGCGTACGCCACATCTTTGCCTTCATGCGCGGTCATGACACAGAGCGCGCTATGTTGTTCTTCTTTGTTTTCGCTGAAGCGAATCACCGTCTGGCACTCGATCTTGGCCGCATGGATGAGTGCTCGCGCCGACTCCTGGGGGTGTCGAATAAACATGGTGCCGGTGATCATCCCGCTAAACACCCGTTCGCCATCTCCGATATCCTCGATCACGCCTTTCCCGGTCCAGCTTGCGGTGGCATCACCGGCTTCAATGGTCTTTGGTTCGGCGTTCTCGGACAGTCCCGTGCATAGTGAGAGCGTGAGGACGGCGAGCAACGCGTTTTTTCGAACATGCATGATTGATCTCCTCTTGCAATGCTTATGAACGACTCAACCAAGCCGGGGCGATGTCGGTTCCGCGCTTCGCCATGTATCCGAACCAGATATTGAGCATGCCCATCGGTTCCAAGTACCGGGCGTTGTGAAGCGGTCCGGCGTCGGTCGCTTCAAAATTCATGCTTTCAATCAGCGCCCGCACCGACTCCTTCGCCGCCTCATCGTCGCCGGCATAGAAAACCGCAGCCCGCCGGCTGCCCCCGAAATCGGCGCCGTCGTTCAGCACCTGCGCAAAAATCGTGTTGAAGGCTTTGATCACCTTGGTTCCCGGGAGCGCTTTGGCAATCTCCTCGGCGGCTGAGGTGGTATGCCCAACGACCAGACCGGAATAATCCGGTTTCAGCGGATTTGAGATTTCGATAACTGTTTTTCCGGAGACCTTCCCGACGCTCCGCAAGCCATTGACCTGCTGCTCGTACGGCGTCGCTGCGATGATGATGTCGGCGTCCTGCGCCAAGTTCGCTAACGGGACGGCTCGGGCGCTCACCTTGCCGGCTACCTCTTGCGCATGCTCCGGCTTCTTGGACGCGATCGTCACGTCGTGGCCCGACGCGCTCAAACGGCGGGCAAATGCAGATCCCATATTGCCGGACCCGAGAATTGCGACCTTCATACTAGCCTCCCTGTACGGTCGTCTTTGATTGCATACGGTGTCGCAAAGAGTGTGAGGAGAGTAGTTATATGGGGATGCTCACGGTCAGGCTGTCAGCAGGGCGCCCATTCTTGTGTAGTACCGGCGACAAGCAGGACTTGATGACATTGGTTTGGAGAAGGCGCCCTCATTCTAGAGGGCGCCGGTGGTTGAACTTGCAACGAACGTCCTTATCGCGTCGTATACCCGCCGTTGGCAAAGATCGTCTGTCCTGTGATCCACCGCCCGTCGGTCGCCAGAAATTTAACGATCGGGACGATGTCGTGGATGTCGGTCAACTTGCCGCTCATGCTCGCCGACTTGTGGTAGGCGATCGAGTCCGGGGTTTCGGCGGGATAGAAGAACGGGGTATCCATCGGCCCCGGCGCGACGTTGTTGACTGAGATGCCGCGCGGTCCCAGCTCCTTCGCCGCCGCGCGCGTGAAGTGCTCCAGCGGCGCCTTGGCGCCCGCATAGACGGAGTAGAGACCCGTGAATGCCGCCAAGAGCGACGTGCCGATATTGATGATTTTCCCGCCCTCGTTCATCCGCTTCGCTGCCTCGCGCATGAAAAAATACGCCGCCTTCGTGTTGACCGCGAACATCTCATCGAATTCCTCCTCGGTCGTGTCGACGATCGGCTTCTTGAGGACCTTGCCGGCGGTATTGACGGCAATGTCGATGCGGCCGCAGCGCTTCATCACTTCGTCGAACAGCTTGACGACTTCCGGAACCTTTCTCAAATCTGCCTGGAAGGCGAATGCCTGGCCGCCCTTCGCCTTGACGGCTTTCACGGTCTCTTCTGCCGGACCTTTCGACGACGCGCTGTTGAAGTGGACGACGACGGAAGCGCCCTCCTCCCCGAAAGTTTTGCAAATAAGGCTCCCCAGGTTCTTCGACGCGCCCCCAACGACGGCCACTTTGCCTCTGAGTCCTTGATCAGCCATGATGCGACCTCCTTTCTTTTAGGTGAATCGGCTTGTCATCCAATCTGCCGTGATTTGTGCATCATGATATAAAAAAGCAGTAGCGCGCTTCTGGAACAAAATGACTGCCTTTGGAAGATTCCAACTATTTCTGCGCCGCCTATTAGTCGCTGCGCAAAATTTTTGGCGTGAGTCCTGTATGGCGGCGCATCAGACGGGTGAGATGGCTTTGGTCGGCGAAGCCAGTCTGTCCGGCAATCTCCGCAATCGGCATCTTGGTCTGCATCAGTAACGCTTTGGCTTTTCCAATTCGTTGGGACATCACGTACTGATGTGGAGCCAGGCCGGTCGACCGTTTGAACAGGGCTATAAAATACGATGGGCTGATCTCTGCAATGTCCGCGATGCTCTTTAATGACAGCTTTTCACCGAGATTGGCGTCGATGTAGTCGAGGACACGTGCCAACCGGCGTTGTGAAAGCCCGTGCTTGGCTTCATGCTGACAGATTCCCGCGATCGAATACTTCCTGAGAAGATGGGCGATCAACGTGTGAGTCAGCGATTCGGCATACACGCGATCAGGCGGCGAATCCTGCTCGAATTCAGCTATAAGATTGCGTGCCAGTTGCTGGAGTAATTCATCACGAAACTGAAAACGGGGCATCAGTTCAACCTTGCCGGGACGATTCATTTCTTCTGCGATTCGATTGACGAAGGCAGGATTGATCGCCAGCAGGAGAAGTTCAACCTGTCCGCTCCAGCCCGGAGCCACGAAAAGCCCGGCCGGATTGACGATCGCATCGCCTTCCGAAAAGAGCGCTTCTTTCCGTCTTCCGTCGATGCTCCATTTGAGTGTGGCAGGATTGTCCGAGTGAAGCACGATCACGTGTTTGGATGATGGCGGCGCGCTATACGTGTCAGCATTCGGGTGTTCGAGATCGCGTTCAATGATAATTCCATCCAACGTCAAACCGCTGCCGGACAGATTCAGCAGGTGAGGCTTGATGAGCGAGCGCCGTGTCCGTTCATCCCTATGCGTTTCGTTTATTCTAGAGTGAATGCTCGGCATAGAAACCCTTGAGAAGGAATGATTGCCGATGCAGCGCTATTTCACCGGCGCCAGTATGGGCGCACCCTTATCCTTCAGGAAGAACACCACAAACTTCGCAGGCTTCGTATTGCTCGCATTCCGACCCCCTACGTGAACGTCGTGGGGACCTTCGTAGAAGGTCTGCCCTGCTGTCAGAGTGACTGGTTGACCGCCCTCTACCTGCATGATGATGGAGCCTTCCAGCACATAAATGAATGCATGGGCATTGTGCCGGTGAACTGGATCGGCGGCTCCAGGTGGATAATCAACCGTAATCATCAGGGCTTCCTTGCTTGGCATGTTTGCGAGATCTTTTGAAATGAGTGGCGTGACCTCCGCATGCTGAGCAAGCAGCGGAGTGCACATGAGACCCCAAAGGCCCAATGACAAAAGCATCTTCTTCATGGTTCACACCTTATTTTCAACGCGAGCGACCGCGCTCATGCAATCGTCGAAATGAGAGTACTTCTCGTTGTGGACGGACGAGGAAATATTCTGCGTCAACATTCATCTGGCTCAACACCTTACGAAAAGACAGGGGCTATTTCCCATACACGATTGCCAGTTGCATCGAGCTCATGTTAATTGAATGACTTCTCCTTCCGAGCGTCTTCAAGTTTCAGCAACGCCGCCTTTGTCTCTAGCCCTCCCGCAAATCCGGTCAGTTTTCCTGAGGTGCCGATCACGCGATGGCACGGCACAATGATCGACAATGGGTTTTTGCTATTGGCCGAACCAACCGCTCTTGAGGCGAAACCATTGCCCATGGCCCTGGCGAGGTGGATATAGCTTCGCGTTTCGCCATAGGGGATCAGCAAGAGTTGCTGCCACACCCTTTTCTGAAACGCTGTTCCCCGAAATTGGAGAGGCAAGTGAAATGTTGTTCTCTCGCCTTGAAAGTATTCGGTTAATTGACGTTCGGCCTCACGGAGAATGGGATGATGGCGATCTTTGAGCATGGCGTCCAGTTTAATCCGGGTCGCAGTTTCGTTCGGCCAGAGGACCGCAATCAGACTCGTTTCGTCTGTAACCAGAGTCAGCCGGCCAATTGCAGAATCCATGTGCGTATACGACATCATGACACTCCTTCCTTTCCTTTGGATAGAGAACGGGCATATTCGTTCCAGAGGCACACCGCGACATAACCGCGCCAGGGCCTGGCGATGTCAGGATCAAAATCCGGGCGGGCGTTCGCGAAGCGCTTCAAGACCAAATCCGTCGCCGGAAATGCGTCGGTATCGCCAAGCGCTCGGAGCGCCATGTATTCGGCGCTCCATGCTCCAATGCCCTTGATGCTTTGGACGGCGGCTTTGAAATCTTCCTGATTTTGCGCGCGCTCAAGGCTAATGGTCCCATTCATAATGTGAGACGAGAACTCCCGAATCGTCGCCCGTCTCAGAACCGTGGTTTGCACGTCGCGCATATCCGACTCCGCAAGCCTGCCCGGTGTCGGAAACACGCGAAGCTTCTCGCCCGACACGGGATGTGTGATTTCCTCGCCGTACGTTTCAACAAGTTGAGACAACAAATGCGAGCCGCGCTTCACCGAAACATGCTGGCCGAGTATCGTGGCCACAGCGGTCTCAAACGGGTCAAAGCCGCGGGCTAATCGTACGCCTGGATTTTTATCTTGAAGAGACATAAGGGGTTGCGAGCGAGCAAACGCATTGGCGATCAAGACCGGATCGGAATCCAAATCGAACATATGCCTCACGTTTTGCACGGCCCTCAAGAGCTGCCGTGTATCCGAGATGGTCATCTCAAGAAGAAGCTCCGGTTTTGTGCCATGCGGCCTTGCCCGAAAAAATCCAATCGCATTCGTGTCACCGAGCGTGAACACGCGTGAATACGTTTCCGCCTCAATCGTTTCGACGCCGGCGACCCGATGCCTGCGATAGTAATTGAGCAGACCGTCCCAATCAAAAGGCGGTCGATAGGGAAGAGACAATTGGATCATGGGCGGTTCTTGAGCGACCTTTTGTGAAGTCCGTAGCGCTGAAGGAGGCCGATGAAACCGTTTTTTGACGGCATCGTTGAACCTACGCACCGATTGAAAGCCTGCGGAAAAGGCGATCTCCGTGATCGGAAGATGCGTCTCCACGATGAGCTTCCGTGCAAAATTGAGCCGGGTGTTGTCATGAAGCTGTTTTGGCGTTTGCCCGAGTTCTTTTTCAAAAAGCCGTCTCACATGTCGCGCCGTGATCCCAAGCCGGTCGGCAAACATGTCTTCTGTTTGATGCTCAAGTGCCCCCTGCGCAATGAGCTTGAGCGCGCGTTCGATGGTGGCGTGTTTGCCGTTCCAGGCCGGAGAGCCGGGAGCAGACTCGGGACGGCACCGTAAGCACGGTCGATAGCCGGCTCTCTCAGCGGCCTGCGCCGTCTTGAAAAATTCGATGTTTTCGCGCTTGGGGCGAGCCGGACAGATAGGACGGCAGTACACACCGGTGGTTTTGACCCCCACGAAAAACTTCCCGTCGAAACGGTAATCTCGAGCGAGAACGGCTTGATAGGATGCGTCGTGATTATTCATCAGATTCATATGGGCACCGGCTGACCCTTGTCTGTGCAAATGAATTTAGGCGAAGAAACATCCGGCCGCTCGCCGGATTCGGACCTCTCCATCATCGATTCGTGTTACGAAGCTTCGTAAGCCTCTGTCTGATTTTCACCATGCGGCCAGGCAGGTATTGTGACCCGATCTCTTCTCGGGGAGCAATATGAAAACACGGCCTAGCGAAACGTGTATCGTGCGACCAGTGGTGCTGGCCGTCTGCATGGTCCTTGTGATAGGGACGGCGGCCCATGCCGTGCCGACCGGGCTCGACTACGTCTTCTTCACTGGCCTCGGCACGGGATCGAGCCTCTTGGACCGCATTGCCAGTGCGTCGTTTCAGGGGAAAAGCGGTGAAGGGCTTCAATCGCTGTCGAAGGAATTCGACGCGGCGTTTGCCGCACAGCACGTCAACGGACGCGTCTTTCCATGGGATCAAGAGGCGGCAGCGGCCGACTTTGTGCGACCACTGAACCGCTTGGATGAGCTGGTCGTGGTCGGCCATAGCTTCGGCGGCGATTCGGCCTTGGAGTTCGCCAACACATTGACGCCGGGACGGCCCATCGATCTCCTCGTGACCATTGATGCCGCGTGCGTGCTATGCCCGGGCGGGACGGTGAAGCCCGCGAATGTCATTCAGGAAGTGGAGCTGTACCATACGCCCAATGCGGGCGATAATCCGCTCGTGCCTCCGTTTCTTGAGCGCTTGAGCAATCCCGATCAGAGCATCAATGTGACCGATCTGTTCAATGAGCCGAATAACCGACACTGTTTGAACGACATCGGCGGCACGGTGACGCATACGAACATCAGCAACAGCGCATGCGTGCATCAAATGATCCTGGGCGGCGCTCGATCATTGTTCGAAACCGACACACTTCCCAGCCTCAGTACGTTTCTGTCTTCATCGTACAGCGGAGACCCAAGCACTGTTCCTGAACCCGCCACCTGGCTCTTGTTGGGAACCGGACTGCTGGTCCTGATGCGTCGGATGGCTCACCGAAAGAAGCACTGATGGCAGATACCCCGCTATCGAGCGTGGCTCGCTGATCCTGCACGACGGATGGGCATCTCGACCAGCACAGCCCTATCAAGAAAATCCGGCACAGGTCCTCCGCTCTCGCTAGAGCGCGATTGACCTTAACCTATGCTCTTCGGCATACCAGTCCTTGAACGGTCGACGCCTCGTGTGTGTCGTGCCGATCCTTTAGTTTACAGATCTAGCCATCGCCGTTATCCGCCAGAAGTTCAGTAGATTGAAAGCATGCCGTTGTCCTGACAAGTGAAAGGGCTTAGCCGTCCCGCCGGATCGGGTTAACCGCCAGCGAAGGCCCGTCGTCTTATTGAACGAGGATTCGTCTGGCCACCGCGGAACTCCCTGCACCAAGCCTGACCGAAGACATCACCACGAGGGTGTAGGCCTACGCAGGGCAATGAGGACAATCTGGTTCATGCGTGGAGTCCGCCGAAAGCGGGGTCTGCTCTACGTTAACAATGTATTTACCGGTGGTCGCTATGCAATGGCAGCAAATGGCAGGATGTGCGCGATTATCGCGCACAATATCGGTGGCAGCTCTGTCAAGCCTTGTCTGAATACCAAGTGAGAAACGGGATGGCGCACGCAGCATAGCGTGCGCAATTTCACCTGAGCCAACGTGGAGAGCTATGTGATTGGCAACAAGCCGTGGAGAAGCGGTTAGGCCCAGAATCGATTTAGGTCATGTAGACTTCTTAGGCAGTCACTAAGAAGAGACATGGTAGGCATTCGGGCAATCAGTATGAACGGCTGACTCCCAATGGAGAGTATCGAGTCCATGCGCAGGCTTCTTTCGTGCTCGTCACGTCAGTGGTCTCCAAGGAAACATATCTTCGGAGGGAGTACCTCATGGGAGGGGCCTGACCTCTTGAAACTGCGGCAACATTCTCCTTCGGAAGCCGGTATCCGATTGAGGCGCTCGAAGAGAACCGATAGAGATTGTCCCGCTATCGGCTAGGCTCGGTCTAGAAACAGGGAACCTCGTCAGATCGTTATTCACCCAGTTGTTGTCCGCATTGACGTCGATGCCCCCGGCAGGCGGCGGTTTGTCAAGATTGACATATTGGAACGTACCAAAAGGCTGAATCTGCTCGTCGGCGGGCAATTGATTGCGGTTCCAGCCCCCGCCGAGCGCGCGGAGGAGCGCAACTGAAGACCTCAATAGTTCGGCCTTGATCAGCACGGAATCGATGCGCGCCGTGAGCGTGGCGACCTGGGCGTAAATCAGCTCGAGGCTGGACGCCAGGCCCCCCTGATACAGCTCCACGGTCAGATTTTGCGCTTTGAACGTGGCTCCGACGGCGGCGTCTTGCCGGTTGGCCGCAACGGTCAGTCGGTTCGTCAGGCTCAAATTGTTCTCGACTTCGCGAAAGGCGTTGAGCACCGTCGAGCGATAGCGGTCTTCCATCTCTCGATAGGCCGACCAGGTCCGCTGCAATTGGGCGCGTCGATACCCGCCTCCGAAGGCCGGCACCTCCACCAAGGAGCCATAGGACCAGAACCCGGTGACGAACTTGGCGATTTCGACGGCGTTGAAACCGACGTCGAGGATGCCTCCATCGGCTCTGAACCGCACATTGGGAAAGAAGGCGGCCCGCGCGATGCCGATGGCGCGGTTGGCCTCCGCCATCCGCCGTTCCATTGCGGCGATGTCGGGCCGCCGCTCGAGCAACCTGGACGGAAGGCTTGGCGGAACCTTGAACGTCGCGACGCGAAGGTCATCGACCGGCTCGATCTTGAAACTGGCCGGCGCCATATTGACGAGGATGGCGATCGCTTGTTCGGTCACTTGGCGTTGACCTTGAATCTGGGCTTCTCGCGTCTCCGTACTGAACAGGAGGGATTCGACCCGGGCAACGTCGAGCGCCGACGCGATCGCGCCGGCGAACTGAGCCTTCACGAGGTTGAGCGACCGTCTGTAGAGGTCGATCGACTGCTTATAGATCGCGGCCTGCGCGTCGAATCCTCGCAGCGTGAAATAATTGGCTGCGATTTCCGCTTGCAAGCTCAAGCGGGCCAGTCCCCACTCGGCGGCCCGCTCTTGGGCGCGGTAGATCTCGACGCGTGTCGCATTGCGGATCTCCGACCAGAAGTCCGGCTCCCAGGATGCGATCCCGCCAGCGGCCCCCACCGATCCGGTCAACGGAGTATCAGGATCGTAATCAGAGGGATTGACGTGTAGGTGACTGTCCGTGGCTTTCCCGCCGATGCCGAGATGCGGGATTCGGCGCGAGCGGACCTGCATCATCACGTCACGGGCCTGGACGAACCGCTCGGCTGCGGCCTGCAGATCAGGGTTCGCCGCCATGGCCTGCTCGACGAGGTTGTTCAGTACCGGATCGTTGAACACCGTCCACCAGTCGGGGCGGAGTTCATCATCCGACGGCGTGGCTTCCACAAAGGGACTGGCCCCATGCCAGGATGCGGGGACCACATACTGCGGCGCGTCATACTTAGGCGCTAGGTCGACATGCGGCAACCAGTCGGTGCTGCACCCGAATACGGCCAGCGCGATGAGGACGGCGCAGCACGGTCCAGCGCGGCGAAATCCAGGCGACAGATGTCGGATCCCCACGCGGCATGGAATCATGGCTGGATCTGCTGCAGGGCCTGTGGCGGCTGCCGCAGTGGCTCTGGCTGTGGTGGTGGTGGCTGTACAGGCTGCGCCACGGGTGGCGGCTGTGCAGCTTCCGAACTCCGTGCCGGCGGAGGTCCTTGTGGCGGCTGAGAGACCTGTGCCGGCTGAGGCGCCTGCTGTGCCGCGGGGACGTTGACGAGGTCATACCCCGGCGCCGGTGTGACGACGCGCACCTTATCGCCTTCGAGCAACGCGGCACTGGGATTGTTCACAATCCGGTCGCTCGTGGAAAGCCCTTCTGCCACTTCGATGATGTTGTCCATGAGTTTGCTCACGGTGATTGGTTTCAAGTGCACGCGGTCGTCCTCCGTCACCACGGCCACCTGCGTGCCGTGCTCCTGGAAGACCAACGCGGTGGAGGGAATCGTGAAGACCTCCCGATCCACCGGTGCCGTGAGCCCGACTTTGGCGTAGGAACCGGGCCAAAGGGCATGGTCTTCGTTGTCGATCGTGAAGACGGTGACGGCGGTACGCGTACTCACGTCGAAGCCGCGGGCGACGGTCAGGAATTTGGCGCTGAAATGACGATTGGGCAATTGCGGCACCGTCACATCGGCCGTGAGGCCCGGCTGGAGAAAAGGTCCGAACGACTCCGGCACGGAGACAAAGAGGCGCAGCATATGGACGTCGGCCACGTTAAAGAGGTTGGTGACCACATTGGGGGTGCTGAGATTGCCTTCCTTACTGACCAAGTCACCGACGTTGATGTTGCGCTGGGTCACTATACCGTCAAAGGGCGCGACGATGGTCTTGAACCGAATGAACGCCTCGATGTTCCGGACCCTTTGTTCCGCCGCTTTGACCTTCGCCGCTTCGGCTTTCAACTCCTGTTCCTTCACCGTGATTGACTGCTCGGAGACCGCATGATTGGGGCGCAGAGCCACCCAGCGCTGCGCGGTCACCTCGGCGAGCCGATACCTGGCGCGCTCCGTGTCCAGATCCGCCTTGGACTGCGCAAATTCGGTGTCGAGATCCGGCGCGTTGATTTCGGCGAGGATGTCCCCTTTTTTGACCTGGTCTCCGTAGTCCTTGTACCACATCTTCACATAGCCCGTAACGCGCGCGTAGATCGGCGCCTCATACCAGCCCACAATATTGCCGGGAAGCGTAATGCTCTCGGTCGAGGGCCCCGGCTTTGGGTTGACCACGGCCACGGTTGGGACGGCGCCTTCG
>DATFCE010000182.1:0-3778 GCA_035253365.1 Nitrospiraceae bacterium | reverse complement strand
TGTACGAGCCACTGTTCCAAAAAGAAAGCCCGGCTGGAGGGGAGGAAGATTGGACGGCGGATATAAATCCGCACTCGCTGGAGCGGCTGACATCGTGCAAGGTCGAGCCCAGCCTCGCCGAAGCCTCGCCGGGGTCTCGCTATCAATTCGAGCGACAAGGCTATTTTTGCGTCGATCCTGATTCATCCGCCGACAAACTGGTCTTCAACCGCACAGTCGCCTTGCGGGATTCGTGGGCGAAGATTGAAAAGGCTCAGCAGGAAAGTTAAAAGATTTACCCCAAGTTGCAAATTATTCTCGCAGCAAGTATCCGGGCCATTGTTGCTCATCATGACTTGAACCACAGCTTTCCCCGCCCATTGATTGTTCCGCGCAATCTCGGGATAGCGAGCAAGCTGGGACATTCTCTTCGAGATGTCATCACGCAGCCAACTGTAGTCTGTGTTAACAGGGTGATCCGCCAAATCCAGAACAACTTGCCACAATTCATCGAGATCATGGAGGGGCATTTCCCCTTCATTAATCTTCTGAAGAAGCCGTGCAAGCTTTTGCTCCCGTTCGGTCACTGATGTCTCGCTTTCTGTGTCGCGATAGGATTCAGTCTGACTTTGAGTCTTGCTTGAGTTAATGCCGCATGGTTGTGTGTTGCGATCGGTTCAACGACCGCTTTACTGGAGCACCCAGCCGCCACAGCAAGCATCATCACCAATCCCCATAGATTTTTAACGTACTTCATGCGCATGCTCAATCTGTCTCGGCGGCATTTTAGCCAATGTAAATACGTATACCAAGGCGCGGTGTAGCTACCGGCTTGACTTCCCCGGACGGTGCGCTTTTACTAACGTCGCGTCTGAACTTGCAGCTCGCATCACACCATCCGCAAGGAGGTCCGTATGTTGAAGGAGTTTAAAGACTTTGCGATGCGCGGCAACGTGCTCGACATGGCGGTTGGGATTATTCTGGGAGCGGCGTTCGGCAAGATTGTCTCCTCGTTAGTGAGCGACATTCTCATGCCGCCGATCGGGCTCTTGATGGGCAAAGTGAATTTCTCCAGCCTCTTTCTCAATCTTTCCGGCCAACCCTATCCTTCTCTGGAGGTCGCCAAGGCGGCCGGCGCGCCCACCGTCAATTACGGGGTGTTCATCCAGACGGTCTTGGATTTCGTCATCGTGGCGTTCGTGATCTTTTTATTGATTCGGCAGGTCAATGCGGTGATGAAAAAGTCGGCTCCGCCGGCTGCGCCGACCACCAGGGACTGTCCGTATTGTCTCTCCAGTATTCCGATTAAAGCCACCCGGTGCGCCCATTGCACTTCCGACGTGAAAGCCGCCTGAGGTTACCAGGGCGGCACAGCCGCATCGAGTGCCGCTCGCTGCTCTCGGGCCAGACATTGAGCCTGATGCACGTCGATCAATGTGAAACTGACGGTGTCGCCTGGCATTAGTTGGGCGGCAAGCGGTAGGTCCGCCGTGATCACGACGGCGATCTTAGGGTATCCGCCGGTGGTCGGCCGATCGACCATGAGTAGAATCGGCTGGTGATCGGCAGGAACTTGCAGGGATCCATGCGGGGTGGCATCCGAGATCATCTCGATCGCAGGTAAATCACGCGAAAGAAAAATAGGTGGACCTTGGAGGCGATAGCCCATCCGGTTGGCTTGTGGCGAGACGATATACCGCTGTGTGATCAGGGTTTCAACGGCGTGGGACGAGAACAACTCGGCTTGAGGACCGAGGACAGCGCGTAATGTCGGGGCGGCCACATATGGCGGACGGGCGCTTGCGGGGATCTGGCGACCAATATGTCTGGGATCATGAGTTGGCCGCGGCCCGCATGCGATCCTGTCCCCTTTGGCGATGGCGCGACCCGAAAATCCGCCGGTACGGCTGGCGAGATGCGTCGCTCGACTTCCCATGACGGCCGGCACATCGAGCCCTCCGGCAACGGCCAAATAACCCCGCGCACCGCTTCGCCGGGCGCCGAAACTCAAGTTGCTTCCCTGTCTGATATCCAAGCTCGTCCATAAAGGCACCGGTATTCGATTGATCTGAGGCGATAGATCCGCTCCGGTCAGCGCGACTACGCCATCGACTTCAAAGAAGAGCTCGGGCCCTGTGAGAGTCATTTCAAGACCCGCCGCGTGATCCAGGTTGCCGACAAGACGATTGGCGAGACGAAGCGCGACGGTATCCATGGCGCCGCTCACGGGCATACCGAACCGTTGGAATCCGAATCGTCCCAGATCTTGTACTGTGGTGAGAAGGCCAGGGCGCACGACGCGAAAACGAGTCGGTTCACAAACAAGCATGGTGGATCGCTTGAAGCTGCACACCCATGTGGGTCAGTTCTTGCCTGATGAGCTTTGCCAGATTGCATGCGCCCGGCGTATCGCCATGAAGACAAATCGTATCCGGATGCACCTGGATCATCGTTCCGTCGCTGGTCTCAATTCGCCCGTCACGAACCAAGCGGCGAACACGGTCGAGCACGCGGCGTTCGTCATGAATGACGGCGCCCTCGAAGCGGCGCGGTAAAAGTGTGCCGTCGGGTTGGTAGGCGCGATCGACAAAGGCTTCTTGCGCCACCACCAGGCCGGTGCGACGCCCGGCGTCAATCAACTGAGAGCCGGCCAGTCCGAAGAGGATCAGCCGGCGGTCAAATGTCGCCACCGTTCGGGCAATCACCTCGGCTACGATCGGGTCCCGCGCCGCCAGGGAGTAGAGCCCGCCGTGCGGTTTGACATGATTGAGCGAGGCGCGCTCCAGCGCGGCAATGCCCGCTAAGGCGCCCACCTGGTAGGCGATCAGATTTTCAATCTGCTCGGCCGGCAGCGTCTGTTCCACACGCCCAAAGTTCTCGCGATCGGCGAAACTCGGATGCGCACCGATTGCGGCGCCATGCATGCGTGCGAGCCGGACAGTCCGCCGCATCAGATCCTGATTTCCGGCATGAAAGCCGCACGCGATGCTGACGGATGTCACCAGCGGCATGATCGTCTCATCGAGCGCCTGCCGGTCGGATGCGTCGAACTCCCCCATGTCGCAATTGAGATCAATACGCATGGCAGCACAAGTCAAAAGTAAAAAGTAAAAAGTAAAAAGGCAAAAATAAAATCACTGAACATGCCGGGCTCGAACGGATGGTTCAATTTTTTACTTTGTATTTTTACTTTGCCGTCGCAGGTCTTCATACGTGCGCTGATCAATCGCGACAAAACGGACGCGGTCGTTCGGTGAAAGCAAGAATGGATCGGGCCATGCCGGGTCATAGAGTTGCAGCGGAGTCCGGCCGAGCAGACGCCATCCTCCCGGACTGTCGAGCGGATAGATCCCGGTTTGCGAACCGGCCACGCCCACGGATCCGGCCGCCACCCGCACTCGCGGTGTCGCTAAACGCGGCATGGCGATCTTATCCGGGACGGGGCCCATGTACGGAAATCCCGGCGAAAATCCCAGCATGTAGACTCTGTACTCCACCGACGTATGCAGCGCAATCACCTCGTCCGGTGAGCAGGTGGCGAACGCCGCCACATCCGAGAGGTCCGGACCACACTCGCCTCCATAGAGAACCGGGATGTCGACCGTTCGAGAAGCACTCGACGTGCCAAGCGGCAACGAATGGATCAAGGCCTTGAGCCTCTGCTCAAGCGCCTCGGCCTGAATCAGGATCGGGTCGAAATAGATAGTGGCGGATCGATAGGTCGGCACGACCTCGATGATGCCGGGTAGGGACGATCTCTCCACGCTCAGCGAAAACGCCATGACGCGGTCATGGATGT
>DATFCE010000181.1:0-9576 GCA_035253365.1 Nitrospiraceae bacterium | reverse complement strand
TGCCTGGCCATTCTTGTTACCGGCTGGTCGGTCTTGGATCCCTTGATCAGCTTGGTGGTCGTCGGGGTGATTATGAAAGGAGCATGGCCGTTGCTCAGAGAATCACTCGAAGTGTTGCTCGAATCGACCCCGCCCGGCATCAAGACAGCGCATGTCGTAGAAGCGATTGAAAAGATCGCCGGCGTCAAAAACGTTCACGATCTCCATATCTGGGCGGTCGAACCCAGGCTGGTCATGCTGAGCTGCCACGTCATGGTCGATGGGGATGACTCCCAACTCACCGATGAATTACTGCGAACGATCCGAGGGTGCGTGGCGAGCGAATTCGGGATCAAGCATCTGACGGTCCAGATGGAAACACAGTGCTGCCATCCGGGCACGGTGCATTGTGATTTGAATCAACTGACGGTTGCAGGCAAGGGGCACCCAGGGACAGCGGGTGAGAAAGTAATATAGCAGTCTTGAGTCCCTAGCCCCGCGCCTCGTGCCCCGCGCCTGTCTGAAAGAATTTTGATCGCGCCAACAGCAACGCCGTGCCGATGCCGAGTATTGCCCCGATGATCCAACCCCCGATCACGTCGCTGAAGAAATGTGCACCGACGTACACCCTCGAAAATCCGATCAGTGTGACGAGCGGCCAGGTGATCCAGCCGGTCCATGGATAGAGCACCTGGGCAAAGGCCGCCGCTGCTGCGGTATTCAACGCATGATTGGAGGGAAAACTGAATGTGCCGCCGCACCCCGCTAATTGATGAATGCCATCCAACAGCCAGCACGGTCTGGAGCGGGCCACCGCGTGTTTGACCTGCGCACCGAGTAGGTCGCCAAACGCGACCAAGGCCGTGAGCACCGCGGCTCCGATGAATGCCTCACGCCGATCCATCCACACCCAGTATCCGAACACACAAAAGGCCGGAATCACCAAACTACTCGGACGCGCGAGCGCCAGCATCATCGCATCCAATAGCGCCGACTGCTCGGCCAGACCGTTAATAGCGTAGAGTACCGCGACGTCCCAATTCATGTCGAACTTATTGTGTGCGGAAGTGGATGCGCACCGTCAACTCACCATCCACCGGTTCATCTCCTTTCATCTTCGGATCGAACTTCCACCTCTTGAGGGCCGACATGCCGGCGCTCGTCAATTCGCGATGTTTGGCCGGTTCGAGAATGATCACGGTAAACTGCGCATCTTTGGCGACGATGAAGCGGGCCTTCATCCAATCATCCAATTCCTGCCCGTCGAGCGACGGCGGAATTTTTGGCCAAGGCGTAAAGGTCGGCACCGGTCCGAGTTGTTGGTCCTTATTGAGAGGCAATCCGTGGACATGGACTTCCGGTAACTCGAGCACATCTTCGTCGTGATCCGATTGATGTGTCGCCCGATCCGCTTCAGCGGCCAGCGCGAACCCCGGCCACAGCAATGCCGCAACTGCGACAAGCCTTATCACATTGCGCATCCGCCTCATGACTATCACCATTGTGTTATCCTCTTTGCCGAAACTACAGTTAAACAACAAGACTAGAATGCTCAAAATGGCCATCCAGCTAGGCCGCAGGCAAGACAAAACCGGAGCGTACCCTCTGGGGTACGTTGAGGATTTTGTCGAGCCGAGAACAACGCTGGAGGCCATTTTCAGCATTTCTAGAAGATCCACTGGCCTCGGAAGAAGAACGACCGCGGCATGCCGGCGTGCGCAATGCCCAACCCGATGCTTCCCTCTCCCCGATTATAGAAATACTGCTCATTTAACAGATTAATCATATCGAATCCTAGCAGGAACTTCTGACTGTTCGGGAGCATAAAGATGTGCGTGAGGGACAGGTTGTACACGGTATAAGAATCTTCATGCGTGGAATTTGTCTTTGCGCCCGCTTCCGCGGTTCTCAATCCTGAACCATAGAGCATCTGCCCGGTCACCGTCGTCCGCTCGAAAATGCGATAGGTGAGCACGGCCGAGCTCGTCATAAACTGCGAGTGATCGCAAAAGACCCCGCCTCTCGAATCAATGTCGTTGATCTCAGCTTGCTCCAACAAGAAGTGTCCGGAATGCAGCCCGTAGCCTTTACATTGTCCCCATGCCACATTCGCCCGGCCGAAGAGCGTATCGGTGATTTGGACCTTCAGCGCGCCGTCAATGCCCCGCTGCCAACCGTGCTCAAACGCAAAATAGTTCAGCAACGGGGTCGTGCCGAATTGGCCGGCGTCCTGCTGAAAGCGGTTGAGCTTATAGTAACCGGTCAACTCCAGCCATGCTTTTTTCCCCAGCGCATGATAGCTGCCGACCTCGAAATAGTGCGAGCGTTCGGCGCGGGTTTTATTGTTGGTTAAGTTTTCCGGCTCCGCCGTCGTGCCGATCGTATTGAGCTTCACAAACGAGATGGCCTCTAAATTCGGAGGCGTAAACATCCTGCCGTAAAACGCATGAAAAACATTCGCCTGGTTGGCTTTGTAGGTCGCGCCGATTCGGGGGCTGGCCTGTCCTTC
Source organism: Nitrospiraceae bacterium (assembly GCA_035253365.1). Taxonomy (GTDB): domain Bacteria; phylum Nitrospirota; class Nitrospiria; order Nitrospirales; family Nitrospiraceae; genus DATFCE01. The sequence continues at coordinate 7,088 of DATFCE010000181.1, read as the reverse complement.
ATTGTATTGATACTGAGTGATATCGCCCCGCACGCCGAGATTGAACGTCCAGCGGTCGTTCGGCGTCCATTGGTCCTGCACCCAGAATTCTTCCCGATAGCCGATCAGACGGTTGTCGGCGCTTCGCGAGACGACATCGCCGATGGGCTCTCCCGTGTCGGCATCCCGCTCGAAGACAAAGAGGCGGGTTTTATTGACGGCCTGCGCCCGATCAAGCTGGAATCCGGCCTTGAGCAAATGCTGCTTGTTCAGCACATTGGTGTAGTCGAACCGGACTCCTCCGGAATAGGCGTTCCGATCCTGATCGGCGGCGGAAAATGGCTCCTCAACATCAGGCGTATACGCCAACACATTGAGCGGGTCGGTCTTAAACGTCGCCCGCGTGTGCCGAAGGTATCCGGCGAAACTGAAAAACTGGCTGGCGGTCAGATCATGGCGCCACACCATATGCCCATACTGATTGTTTTCCTTCTGGAACTCATCAATGGCCCGTGAAGTCACGGGAATAAAGGCGGGGTTCTGAGTTTGAAGCAACGCCAGCACATCCGGATTGACTTCCAATCCGGGATTCGTGGGAATTTGATACTTGGCGACGGAGTTCAGAAAGAGCCAGGTGAAGTTATTGCGATTATCGTGCTGGTAATCGCCCCGGAGATAGGTCTGGTTTCGTTCACTTTGGTTATGGAAATTCGTTTTGCCCAAGGTCGGCGGCTCGATGCCGCGGTTGGTCGTGACGTAACTATTGAGCACGTAATAACGAAACTTGGCGCCGATCGTGCCGCCATACTCAAGCGACGGGTTCACGGTTTGATTGGATCCTCCGAAGAGCTGCAGCGATCCGAAGCCCGGTTTGGTCCCGCTTTTGCTCGTGATATCGAGAATGGCCGCGGTCCGATTGCCATACTGCGCTTCCATGCCTCCCAGGATAATATCGGCGCGCTCCCACGCGCGCGGTGTCACGACATCAGAGAATGTTGATGTGACCGTGTCCGGAATCGGCACCCCATCGATCCGAAACTGAAGATTCGCATGATCCTGCCGGATGTGAATCTGTTTCAACGCCCCATAGGCCGCGCTGGGAATCGTCACGAGCACATCTTCGAGGTTGGCATTGTTGCCTCTTGGCAAAGCTTCAATGTCCTTCCGGCTGACGGAATAGGTCTCGCTTGAAGTCCGGTACTGGAGAACAGGAAGGGGGGAGACCACCTCAATCGCCAGTTCGCTGGCGGGAGCCAACGTCAGGGTGATCGGCGCCACCTCGGTCTCGCCTTTGAGAATCACGTATTCGCTGCGGAGCGATCCCTGCACGGCGCTAATCGAGTAGGTGCCTTCCGGCGGCACGGCGAGAGAAAATTTACCGGCATCGTCCGTGACGGTCTCCTCTACAAGAGTGCCTTCCTGATCGCGGATCTGGACGGTGGCCTTGTCGGATAACGCCTGCCCGGCTCGCCGCAGGTCCTGGTACTGAACGATGCCCTGCACGATGCGTGAGCCGGACGGCGCTTTCTCTTGCGCCTCTGTGGCCGTCCCGCCGCATACGGCGGACCCGATGATGACGGCGAGACCGATCCCTAAACGGGTTACCCCTGTGCTTGAGCGCCTCATATATCCTCCGATTACGCGAACGATGGCGAACTCGCTCACGCGCGATCACGCACGTGGACGTACGAGCAGCGGAACACCCAGTTCGGTTAGGAAAGAGGAGGCGCGCGGGATGGTCCCGTCGGACTCAAACGAACGGAAATGAACAGGATGGGGTTCTGAAAATCATAGTGGCCGGTCGGAATCCGGAAACTGATGGCCGGTGCGCTGACCAGCAGGGAAACGCCGGCATGGTGTTGAACCCATTGGCACAGGTCGAAGTCGGAATGCTGATGCCCATCGCAGTCCGCCGCGGCCAGGGCATGATGCACTTCCAAGGCGGAAGCGAAAGGAGCCAGCACGAGAAGAAGCACGACCACGGTCAGCGAAACCAGTGCGCCGATGCGTCGAGCGGTGATTGCGTGTCGAGGATGGGGGTTCATCAGCGTGGCGCTTCTATCATAGGATGAAAATCTTTGTCAATGAATGAACGGATCACTTCGAAATTCCGTATGGCCATGGCGGCCGCCATGTCTCGTTCGGCGATCAATCCCAAACAAACGTTGGACCGATCGCAAAGAAACCTGATAGAGTGGCGGAAGGTCGTCCGAGTAATCCTAGGGAGGTGCGTCATGAGTCACCATACGATCCACGAAGCTCATACCCATACGCACGGCGCCGGCTGCGGACACCAGACGATCTCGCATGAGGGACACGCGGATTATCTGCATGACGGGCACATGCACCACGTCCACGGCGACCACGTGGACGAGCATACGTTGTCGATCGGTCCGAGCAACCCTGCCGCATGCACGTCGACTCACGCCTGCGAAGGCCATGACCAAGAGCATCGCCACCACGCTCAATGCGGCCATCAGCCGGTTCCGCACGGCGACCATGTCGATTACGTCGTGCACGGACACCTTCACCATCAGCATGGCACTCACTGTGACGACCACGGGGCGGTGACCATCCGGTAACTTCCCGTTTGATGATCTCAGTGACTCCGAACGACGACCGCCATGCTCTTTGACACCCATACCCATCTCGATGATCCCCGCTACGATGCCGACCGTGAGGCCGTCATGGCTCGCGCGCGCGAGGCCGGAGTGGACACGTTCATCACGATCGGCTGCGATCTCGCCACCAGCCGGTCGGCCGTGGCGCTGGCGGACCGCTATGCCGACGTGTACGCGACGATCGGCGTGCATCCGCATGAGGTCAAGCATATCGGAGACAACTGGTACACCGAACTTCGCCGTTTAGCAGCTCATCCCAAAGTCATCGCGTACGGCGAGATCGGCCTGGACTATCACTACAATCATTCCCCGCCCACCGAACAGCGCGACCGTTTTCGAGAGCAGGTCAATCTCGCGCGTGAACTCCGCCTTCCGGTCGTGATCCATACGCGGGAAGCGCAAGATGACACGGTGACGATCTTACGGGAAGAGCAGGCGGCGGAGGTCGGAGGCGTCTTCCACTGTTTTTCAGGCGACGCGTGGTTGGCAAAAGATGCGCTGGATCTGGGATTCTACCTGTCGTTTTCAGGCGTGATCACCTTTCACAATGCGGCGATGCTCCGGGATATCGTCAAAACGGTACCGTTGGACCGCCTCCTTGTTGAAACGGATTGTCCATATCTGACTCCCGTTCCGCATCGGGGCAAACGCAACGAGCCGGCTTATGTCACATTGGTGGCGGCCAAGATTGCCGAGGCGCGGGGAGCGACCACACCTTTAGAAGGCGAAGAGATCGGCCGCGTGACCTCCGAAAATGCTCGACGTCTCTTCAAGATACCTTCACTCGCATGATTCCCGGCGGCATGCTTGGAATAGTACGTATATATACTATTCGTGCTGCACCCACTCCTTCCGGAGAGTTGTTCAGCTTGCCCCTCCTGAGACATGCTCGGGAACCGGAGGCGGCATGGGGATCTATTCGGACGAAGAACGGCGCGTGGCATTAACAGAATTGAGCATCTGCCTCACCATCATTGACGGTATTGTTGGTGATTGGCGAGATCCCGGAGGATGCGCGCAGGAGATCGCCCATACGTTGCGTGACCGCTATGACCTGCTGAACTCGCTTGTGAATCGATCCGGCCCTCCGCCTCGCTCATGTTGATATCCTGAATCATCGCGGCTGCACGCGCGTCCATCAAAATCCCTGGAGCCGACGATTTCGCTTCCGGAGAGCCTTTGGCAGCTTGCGCGGATTGCCCTTCTTCTCCCGCCGCAGCGGCGGGCACGCCTCTTCTGCATCCTTCCGCGGCGGGATGGCGGCCGACCGCGAGACGCCTCTCGCATCAGCATGAAGCTTTAGCTCGAACTCGGCCGCGCCGATGACGAACGCGCCGCGCGCTCGGGCGAAATCCGCGACTTCCCGATCCGAGGAGACGACGGCGCACTCCGAACCAAACTCGGACGTTAATCGCTGGATGACTTGATCGGCTCGCTCGCCTTTCTTTGAGTAAATGACCTGGACGCCGGCACGGTGCTCATGGCGTTCCACAGGAAGCCCCTGTCGCCATCCGTCGAAGACGAGCGTCATTGGATGACCCTTTCGCTGCCGATATGCCGTCAATTCACGCACAAGAAATTCGCGCGCCATCTCTGACTCTGGGCCCACTTGCCCCCGTCTGCCTAACAGATTGTATCCGTCGATGATCAGATGCACGCTCATAACCGCCGCCTCAGGAGTCTGTCCAAGTAAGGCCATTGTACTGCGACAAACGGTCTACAGGCATCTCTTCCACCACGCGACGAAGGATCATTCTGACAAGACTCCTAATCCACGCCGAGATCCATCTCCATTCGAAGTGCGACCTCAATGATACGACCATTCGGGGCCGGGTTTTCCTTGACAAGCGAGGCCTCATCTGAGACAACCGTTGCGAATGGACGTAACGCCATCCCGATGAAGCATGCTCGTGGCGGCATAGGACTCTGTCTGGCGGCATGCCTGCTGAGTGTGTTCTTCTTCGAGGTCGGTCCTGCCGGGGCGTCATCGTTACATTTTTCGCAGGACACACCGTCGTCCGCCGCGACCACCCACCCGGTTAGAAAAAAACGAAAGTCTCCATCGCGATCCGCGACCATCCCGACGATCGTGCAGGATGTGCGCGTCATGCCTTACCAAGACCATACGCGTCTGGTGTTCGATCTTCAACGAAGCGTCACGTTTACCCAAAATCGCCACACCAAACCTGATCGGGTCGTCATTCGGCTCCACAATTCCCTGCTGGGCAAGGCCGCCTTGGCGAGACTCAACGACGAAGATTTCCCCACCGAAGTCATGATCACGCAGACCAATCATTCGGTCCCTCAGGCCGTGTTGATCGCGCTAGACCTGGATGCGATCAGCGACTATAAGCTTTTGCCGCTGTCGCGTCCCACTCGCTTGGTCGTGGATCTGTTCAGCCGGCAACCTCGCGAAGAAGACCCGGCACCCGTCCAGCCCGAACCCGCCGCCAACAGCTTGGCGCCTAAATCGCCGCAGCGGAAGATCCGCACGGACATCAATGTGGTCGTGATCGATGCGGGCCATGGAGGAAAAGATCCCGGTGCAATCGGACGAGGGGGCAGTGCGGAAAAGGACATTACCTTACAAGTGGGACTGATGCTTCGCGATTTGATCACACAGCGCCTGGGAACGCGTGTCCTTATGACGCGCGATCGGGATGTCTTCGTCGAGTTGGAAGATCGCGCCAAGTTTGCGAACAGCAATAACGCGGATCTGTTCATTTCTATCCACGTCAACGCGCATCCGCAGCGGACGACCAAAGGACTTGAAGTCTATCACTTCGGCGAAGCCAGCGACCCTCGTGCCCTCGCCGTGGCGGCGCGGGAAAACGGAACGCCCATCGAGGAGGCCGGCGCCGGCGTCCCGGCAATCCTAGCAAGCCTGCTCACGACGAAGAAAATGGAAGAATCGTTGGAGTTGGCATGGACCACCAAGCAAGCGCTGGTGGCTCACCTCGATACGCATTACGATGTCGTCGATCACGGCGTCAAAACCGGGCCATTCTATGTCCTTCGCTTCACCGCCATGCCAAGCATCCTCGCTGAGATTGCGTTTATCTCCAATCCCACCGAAGAACGCCTAATGCGCGGGCCGGCATTCTTGGCACGTATAGCGGAAGGCATCTTTGAGGGCGTCAAAGCTTTCATCAACCCGCCGCAGCCCGAAGGAGGGGTCAAGGGGTGAAACAGGCTACCCCTATTACCCCTTACCCTTACCCCTACTCCTATGGCGACCTTCAAACTGACGATCGAGTACGACGGCACCGCCTATGCCGGATGGCAACGACAGCCGGACCAGCCGACCATTCAGGCAGCTCTCGAAGCCGCGCTCTGTCGCATCACCGGCGCTCGGATTTCGGTGATCGGCGCGGGCCGGACGGATGCCGGGGTGCATGCATTGGGGCAGGTGGCTAGTTTTCGGACGGACCGTAGGATGGCGCCTCACGAATGGATGAAGGCACTTAATGCCGTCCTGCCTTCCGATATCAGCATTCGAGCCGCAGACCAGGCAGCGGACGATTTCCACGCCCGCCACGCAGCCCGCGCGAAACTGTATCGTTACCGGATTCTAAACCGGCGGGAACGTTCGCCGTTCGAGAAAGGACGAGCCTGGCATATTCGAAAACGGCTGGATACGGATGCGATGCGTGAAGCAGCCTCGCCGTTCGTTGGCCGCCACGATTTCTCCTCCTTTCAGGGGCCGCAGGCCGGAACAAAAGACCCGATGTGCCATCTGCAGCGTCTCGATATAACGCCCACGCAGGCCATCCTGTGCCTCGACATCGAAGCGGACCGCTTCCTCAAACAAATGGTGCGCAGCCTCGTCGGCACACTGGTGGAGGTCGGTCTGGGAAAGCGGCCGTCTCATGCGATGAAAGACATCCTCATCGCCAAAGATCGCCGTGCCGCCGGACATACCGCTCCTCCGCATGGACTGTATTTAGTCCGGGTCGTCTACTCCTGAGGCGCCGCGCAGGCCCTCTTAACGAGCGTGATCAAGTATGCGCCCGTACCCGCCGCCGCGTTCCTTGCCTCATTAGGAAATTCCCGCAGTCGATTTTCTTAAAAAATACCGCTATGCTGCACGGTGCAACGGCAAGTCTCGAACGACCGCCGCTTCTATTTCGGCATTCTAGGTTCCGTATGCGTCTGCTAACCGTTCTCGCTTATCTCTTCGCCTGCATCGGGGCCATCGCCGCCGCGTTGGTAGGGATTAGTTTTTCGGATACCTACCGCGAGCAATACCTGGGGGTGAAACTCCTCTTTGAAGATCGAATCCAGTTGCTGTTGGTCTCCGTTGTATTCTGGGTCATGGCGTACGCCGCCAAATTATGGGGCGAGTTTTTGGGCCTGAAGCCGCACTTACAGTCCGTGCATGTCTCCGGCGGGCAACTGTCCCAAAAGGCCACCCGGCAAGGCGTGGAAAACGAGCTCTTTGAGATCGGCGATACCCTGACCCGGGAAGCGTGGCCGTATCTCGATGCC
>DATFCE010000180.1:0-6905 GCA_035253365.1 Nitrospiraceae bacterium | reverse complement strand
GTGGCGGGCGTAATCAATTCGTCCTTCGATTCCCGGCTGCGCTCGAAGGCGGCAAGATAGACGAACGGTTTGAAAAGTGAGCCGGCTTGCCGCTTTGCCTGAACCGCATGGTTGAACTGACTCGTCCCATAATCGCGTCCGCCCACCATGGCCCGGATGCCTCCGGTCTTGGAGTCCAAGGCGACGAGCGCCGCCTGCAGGTCCCCGCTTCTTGACCCCAGAAAGCGATAGCGGGACTCCAACCGGGTCAGCCCGGCGCTCACGGCTTCTTCCGCCATGCGCTGCATTTCCGGATCAAGTGTCGTGAAGATGCGCAGTCCGGCCTGCGGCGCGGCGGGCGCGGCGTCTTCGACATGGGACAACAGATAGTCCACAAAGTACGGCGCGTCCGCCAAACCTTTTTGTAGCGTCGCGGCCCGAATAGGGGTGCTCACGGCCGCCTGGTACTGTTTCTCCGTAAGCTTCCCTTCCTGCTTCAGCCTCAGGAGAACGACGTCCCGGCGTTTCTTGGCGCGGCCGGGATCTTTGACGGGCGCGTACGTGTTCGGTCCTTTAATCATCCCGGCCAGTAACGCCGCTTCCGGAACGTTGAGGTCTTGTACTGGCTTTCCAAAATAGTAATGGGCGGCTTCTCCCACGCCGTACACGGCTACTGAGCCGGACTGACCCAGATAAATTTCATTGAGATAGCTCTCCAGAATGTCCTCTTTCGCATACTTCATCTCCAAAATCAGCGCTGCGATCGACTCACGAATCTTGCGGGCAACCGTGCGGTGATGGGTGTAGTAGAGGTTTTTCGCGAGCTGCTGGGTGATGGTGCTGCCGCCCTGCCGTACGCCGCCGCCCTTCATATTTTCCCAAGCGGCGCGCAGGACCGCCAGCGGATCGACGCCGATGTGCTGGTAGAAGCGGTGATCCTCGACGGACAGCACCGCGTCAATCAGGCGCGGCGGGATTTTCTCAAACGGAATCCATTCCCGAACCTGTCGCGATTCCGCCAGCAATCCGCCTAACAGCGGAGGCTCCAAACTGACCGTTCCCGCATCCTTCTCATCGGACAACCGGAGCACTTCGGACACCTGACCGTCGTCGACCACCAGGCGAATGGCGCGGCCTTTCATCCGACCTTCGGGATAGATGAAGTCCCGCAGATACACGTCCCACGCCGGCCCGACGGTTCGATATTCGCCCGGCGCATGGAGCTTGCGCGAGACGCGGCGGTAGCCCAGATGATCGAGGCGGCTCTGAAGCCGGGCCTTTTCAATTCGGAGACCGGGGGTTAACGGATAGGGGGCGCCGTAAATGCGAAGCGGCTGACGATCCTCGCCCCGTGGGAGCGCGAGAGTAGTGTAGAGATAGAGACCGTACAATCCGAGGGAGGCGGCAAGCAAGAGGACAAGACCGGTCAATCCCTTGATCCACCGACGGCGCGATCGCCTCATTCCCGCCTCAAGTGCACAGCCAACCGAGCATGTTCATGGAGAACATAGACGAATGCCCCATCCTGCACTATACTAGCCCTTCAATTGTTTGTCATAAGACTGTCGGGCGGCCGAGCTTAACCCGATTTCAGGCATTTGACCAGTCACAAGTCGAGGGGAGAAACTGATGCCGACCACAACACAGTTAGTCATTACCGAGCAGAGTAAGCCGGGGACCTTGGCGCGGGTCGCCTCTGTGCTGGGGCGGGCGGGGGTGGATATCAAGGCGTTCAGCGCTCCGGAAGTGAGCGGCGCCGGGAAGCTTCGAAAGGGAACCTTGCGGCTGATCGTCGCGGATACGGAGCGCGCGCGAGTCGCGCTGAAGGCCGCCAAAATTCGCTTTCACGAGGAGACGGCCTTGGTCATCGGGCTGGAGAACAAACCCGGCGCGCTCAGCGTCGTTGCCGAACATTTGAAAGAGGCCCGCATCAATATCATCAGCGGCTACTACACCCCCTCGCGAGAGGGCGGCAAGGCCATTGTCGTGCTTACCGTGTCTAATACCAAAAAGGCTACCGATATCTTGCAAGAGGAATCCCTCGACGCATTCTAATGCGGAACGTCCCTTGGATCGCCTTGAGCATCCTTCTCATGGCCGTGTCTGCCGGATGCGGGGGATCGGCCACATCGAGAGCCTATCCTCACGTGTATCCCGTCGGCTATGAGGAACGTGGGATTGCGTCCTGGTATGGGCCTGGATTTCACGGCAACCGAACGGCAAGCGGCGAGCGGTTCGATAAGAACCATCTGACCGCCGCGCACCGGACGCTCCCCATGGGAGCGATTGTTCGGGTCCGATCGCTGAGCACCGGACTCCACGTGACGGTGCGCATTAATGATCGTGGGCCATTTGCCGGGGGTCGCATTATCGATCTGTCGGAAGCGGCGGCGCGCCGATTGGGTTTGATCGGCGCCGGTACGGATGATGTCGTCCTGCGGGTCATCGGCTATGAAGGCGGCTCCGGCGCAGCGGGAGTTTTGCGGGTTCAAGTCGCCTCATTTGAAGAGCATGGGCCGGCGAAAGCGCTCGCGGACAAATTGAAAGATCGCTATACGGAGGTCCGCATCGTGGCGGTCGACCTGCCAGGGGGAAGGCGGTATCGGGTCCAGGTGGGGCGGTTTTCATCAGAAGCGCAGGCATTTGCGGTCGCGCGCGAGGTCAATGCGCACTTCCATGTCGAATCTTTTCTTGTCCGGGATGATGTCTGATCAAGCCGCCACATCATTTGGAGTCCATTGATTCCGCTATGGTTTTTGACCGTTTAGTTGCTTGACGAAGATCGGTATGATACAACTAACGACTCATGGATGACGGTGGGCCCATAGGATTTCCACTCGACGTAGACCTCTGCTCTCTGACCGCCTTGCTCTTCAAACAAATCATTGGCCCATCCCGGACTGAAGTCGGGTTCCCCTCATTTCGTTGTCTCGCATAGTTTCGATGGACCTTCTAATACTCCTCAGTCTCATTTTACTCTCTGCGGTCATTTCGGCGACGGAGATCGGCTTCTTTTCGGTCAATGAAACTCGGCTTCGCGCCTTGGCGGAAGCGGGCGGTCACCGGGCTGCTATGGCCCTGCGCCTGAGAGCCAATCCGCAACGGCTGCTCTCGACGATCATGATCGGGGATCGGCTGGTCGATACAGGGGCGGCCTCCTATGCGACGATTCTAGCGATTCGCCTGTTCGGATCGGAAGCCGTTGCGGTGGCGATCGGCGTGCTCACGTTTGTCCTTTTGATTTTCGGCGATATCGTGCCGAAGACGCTCGCGGCCAAGTATGCGATCCCAGTGGTCCTGGCGATGGCCTATCCGGTGTACGGCATTCAACAGGTCCTCAAGCCCATCCTCTTCGTCTTGGAGCCGATGATCGACAAGATCACCGGCGGCAAAGGATTGGCGGTTCCATTCGTGACCGAAGAAGAGCTGAAGATCATGTTGGATGTCGGCGGAAAGGCGGGGATGATCGAAACGGAAGAAGTCAAAATGATCAAGAACGTCTTTCAATTGAACGACATCACCGCCGAAGATGCCATGACGCCCCGCATTTACGTGTTCGCGCTGGAGGGGCATATGCGCTTGAAGGAAGCCCAAGAGCAGATCTTCAAATCCAAGTATTCCCGCATTCCGGTCTATGACGGCACGTTGGATAACATCACGGGCATTCTGTATCGAGACAAGGCGCTCATGGAACTGGCCCAGGGGCGGAGCGACGTCCGGCTGAAGGACATCGCTAATCCCGCTCTCTTTGTTCCGGGCGGGAAGACGGCCGACGATTTGATGAAGCAATTCCAACGGGAAAAACGGCACATGGCCATTGTCGTCAACGAGTTCGGCGGCGTCATGGGGCTGGTGACATTGGAGGATCTGCTTGAAGAGGTCGTCGGCGAGATCATGGATGAAACGGATATCAGCGAAGAGCTGATCAAGCGCATCGGGAAGAATCAAATCCTGGTCCATGGCCGAACCGAAGTACGGCGCATCAATGATTTTCTCAAGGTCGATCTTGAGGAGGAGCAGAATACCATCAGCGGGCTGATTCAAGATCAGCTCGGCCGGATCCCAGCCGTCGGGGAGGAAGTTCGGCTCGGACACTGTCGGCTCATCGTCCACGAAGCCGATCACAAATCCATCAAGAGCGTGCAGATCATCAAGGAAGAAAAGGCGCCGGCGCCGGCCGATTCAGCCGGGGTGAGAACGTCCGGATGAGGCGAGTCGTTTGGCGTCATACATGCGTTTGTCGGCCACGCGGAGCAATTCGGCGGCCGACGTCACCGGCGGGAACCCGGGCACCGTTGCCGACCCCAGACTCAGCGAGACGTCGATTCCCCCCGGCGAGGTTGTGACGTGGAGAGCCTTGAGGACTTCGCGGAGCTTCTCGGAGACCTGCTCGCAATGCTCCGTGTCGGTCCTCGGGAGCAGCGCCGCGAATTCATCCCCTCCCACGCGCGCGATCAGGTCGCTCTCGCGCAGATTCGCGCGTAACGCCGTTCCGACTTGTTGCAGCGCCCGGTCTCCCGTCTCGTGCCCGTACTCATCATTGATGGCCTTGAAAGCATCCACATCCATAATGATGACCGTAAAGGCCTCGCCGCTTCGCTGGAATTGTTGCCATTCGCGAGTGAGCGCTTCATCAAAAAACCGGCGGTTGTACAGGCCGGTCAAGGGATCTCGAATCGCCATCTGGTCGAGCTCTCGATTTTTTGCCGTGAGCTCTTTCAGATGCTGCTCATGCTGCTGCTGCGCCAGCCTCTGAGCAGTCACATCTCGCATCGTGATGAGGAAGCCTCGCGCGGTTCCATCGGCTTTCAATTCCGGATGATAATCGCACAGCAAAAATCGCGCGCCTCCCGAGACATGGTTATCGGCCACGGCGTCTTCGATGTCATGGCAGGGCTTGCAGGTTTGAAGGACCTGTTCGACGATTGGCTTGAGGCGAGTCCATCGTTCCGCAGACAGTAGATTCGGCAACCACTGATTGAGGTGGTCTTCGACGGGACGTCCATGCAGATCGGCAATCATGTGGCTGGCCTGTTCAACGATTAAATCGGAGTTGACGGACAGCACTCCGATTGGGATGGCCTCATACAAGGCATTCAGATGATTTTTGGCCCGTTCGATTTCCGCGAGCACCTCGTGAAGCTGTTCTTCCATCCCGAGCCTCTCGGTTATGTCGAGATGCGAGATGATTGCGCCACCTAAAGGCCGGTGGAGGGGAATGACGGACAGGAGATACCAGCGGGATCCTTTCTTCAACGGGCAGAGGTATTCCAAAGTGAATCGCGGGAGCGTGCCTTTGAGGATCGCATGGATTCCAGCCGCCGCTTCTTCGGCATGGTTCCCGTATCCGGACCCCGATCGCCGGCACGCTTCGAGATAGTTGAAAAATCCGCCGGTGACCGAGGGAAACAGATCACCCTCCTCCTTCATGAAGCGCTCCCAGGCGAGGTTGATGCCGAGCAAATGGCCGTCTTTATCAAGGATGGCGGTCTCGTTGGGAAGGGAATTCAAAATCGCGCGGCTCAATTCCTCGCTCTCGTGCAGCGCGGCGTTCATATGCGCGAACGTTTCGGTCAACGCCGTAATTTCATCGGAGGAGCCCGGGTTGCCCGCCGCCAGAGGAGCACCGGGGACGGAGCGCACGGATGCCGCCAAGGCCGCAAGCGGGTGCAGGCCGATACGGATGGCGATCCAAAACATAGCGAGGAGGGCGATGAACGTGACGCCGTTGACGAACAGCAAATACCGAAGATTGGCGTGGATCAATCGATCCATGACGGAAAGATCGCTTCCGATCAGCATGGCGCCATGAACCTGCGTATGTTGCGGCGAGGCGTCGAGCGCCGCTTTAATCGGAATGAGGATGAAGCGCACTCGCCCCGTTTCCCGCGCCTCCACCCAGGCAATGTCCGACCGGGCTTCTTCCAGCGCTTCCCGCACCGCATCGAGATGAAGCAACAGTCGCCCTCCCACCCCGTGATCGGATGAGTCCGCGACAATAATGCCTTGGGCATCCACGACCGTGACGGATTTGATGCCGGGGATTAAGAGCGTCTTGGCCACCGCGCGTGAGAGTGCCGCTTGGTCCCCGCCTTCCAGCAGCGGTTGAATCGTGATTTCCAAAATTCTGGCGAATTCGACGGCTTTGGACTCCCATTCTTCATCCAAGAGCCGGCTATTTCGCTGGTACTGCATGATGGTCAAGAGCATTGAGATCGCAACCAAACCGGTCGCGACGGCGAGAATAGTTTTGGTGCGGAAGGACAGCCGGCGGGGACGGGTTGCGGCTATGGACGGAAAAAAGGCCATCTCATGCCTGAGCAGGCTGGAGTACCGAGGCTCCACTGTCCCACTGGACGAGACGGAAGTCAAGGCGTTTGAAGCAGGGCATCGAACTCCGCCTCGGACAGGATCGGCACGTCGAGCCGCTTGGCATCCTCTATTTTTGAGCCGGGCTCGCTGCCCGCGATCACATAGTCCGTTCGCTTGCTGACGCTCGAGGTCACGCGGCCGCCGGCTTCTTCGATGCGTCGTTTGGCTTCGTCCCGGCTGCGGTGCTCCAGCGTGCCGGTCAACACCACGATCTTGCCTTCCAACGGCCTCGACTCAGGACCGTGACCGCGCGTGTCGGTCGTCACGGTAAGCCCCAACCGGCGCAACCGCGCAATGACCTCACGGTTGTGATCTTCCTGAAAAAACGTCTCGAGGCTCGAGGCGATTTCGGGGCCAATTTCATGGACGCTCTCGAAGGTGGCGCGATCGGCGGCCATGATGGCATCGAGATTGCCGAACCGCCGCGCCAGCACGCGGGCGATGTGCTGTCCGACCTGACGAATGCCGAGGCCCATCAAAAAACGCTCGAGTGAGACCTGTTTGCTTCGCTCGATCGCGTCCATGAACTGCGACGCCGATCGGTCCGCAAATCC
>DATFCE010000179.1:0-5264 GCA_035253365.1 Nitrospiraceae bacterium | reverse complement strand
GTGCGCGGCGGCCGTTTTGTAAACGGATTTACCGGTGAGCAATTTGCACTTCCTGAAGCGGTCGAGGCGCTGAGAGCCATGCGACGTGCCGGCACCGATTTGAGTTCTCGCCATGAGATCAGAGTGCCAGCGGCTGATCCGCTCAACCTTGTTGGAATCATCTTGCCGGGCGCCCGCGTGCCGGCGTTGTCCACTTACTATGTCATCTACAAAGATGGTCTATTCCTTCGGTCCGGTCGGTATCGTGACTCCATGCCGACCGACCCGCGCTCTCGGCAATTAGAGCCGAGCGAGCACTTGGAATCTGCTGTGCGGACTCCTTGAGACTTCCCTGATGTTCTGACAATCGGAATTCCTGCTATGGGTGGGCGGAGCCATCCTCCTTGCCGCATGCGCTTGGCGTCGAAACGATGAATCCCCTAGTCAGCGTCGTTGTCAGCACCTACAACCAAGGCTGGTGCATCGAACAGACGCTTTCAAGCGTCCTCGATCAGACGTATCAGCCTATGGAGATCATTGTTGTCGATGATGCCTCGACCGACGACACCTCATCCCGGCTTCAAGCATTCACGGGCCGCATTACGTCTCTCCGCCATCAAATCAACCAGGGACAAAAGACCGGGGGCGGCGGTGCATCACGGAACACCGGCATCCGCCAGGCACGCGGGGAATTCGTCGCGTTTCTCGACGGCGACGATCTGTGGGAGCGGGAGAAGATTGCCGTTCAAGTCCAAGCGGCGCTGGCCTACCCGCAGTCGGGCTTGATCGCCGTCGATGGGATCAGATTCGATCACCACGATGGGCGGGTCCTCCAACACACCTTGTTTGGTGAACTCGGAACTACGCTTTCCGACGGTGCGGTCTGGACATCCCGGCTTTATGATCGGTTGCTACAGGGGTGTCTGATCGACACGCCTTCGCAGGTTATGGTGCCCGCACGGGTCTTTAATGCCGTGGGACTGTTCGATGGCGGCATTGCGAGCGACTACGATTTCTATATTCGAGTGGCGGCGGAGTACGACATCACGCTCGTCAAACAGTCGCTGACTCGGTATCGATACCATGCGTCCAGCGTCTCAGGGCCTTTGGATCGGCAGCATTTCACGTTTGCGCCGATCAACGTTGGGATTTGGGCTAAGCACGCCAAAAGCGCGCGTGAGGCCTATCGCCCGGTGATTCGCCAACGGATGAGGCAACAGATGCGGGCGATTGCGGACGAAGCTTTTCACGAAGGGTGTCGTCGAAATCGAAAGTGGGCGTCACAGTACCTGTGCCGACTGCTTGCCACACGGCTATCCTTCGAATGGTCGCCCTATATCGTGGTCCGGCTCGCTCGCTTGTGGTGCCCGCTCTGGATCGCCCGAATCATCAAACCGTTCGTTCGCCTCGTATTTCCCCACAAACCGTAATTTCCGCACAGCCCCTCAGCGCGTGGCGTACTGCTCTTGATTCGCACGGAACCAGGCCACCGTTTTTTCAAGCCCCTGCCGGAAGGTGTGCCGAGGCGCCCATCCGAGCACCGTTTGCGCCTTTTGAATATCCGCAATCCAATCCGTGGTGTCGGTTGCATGGGAAACATGCGCTCCCATTCGAACATCCACACTCCGATCGCAGATGGCCTGCACCGTGTCAGCCACTTCTCGGTTAGACCAGCCCGTTCCTGATCCGACATTGATGAGTTCCCCGGGAACCGGCTGTCCGTCCAATGCCAGCAAACAGGCATCTACAACATCATCGACGAACACAAAATCGCGCCGGTAGCTCGTGGCGGTCAACGCGATCGGGCTGCCTTGAAGCACGGCTCGGATAACCGTCGGAATCAGGGGAGTTCCCGAATCCCATGGGCCATAGATAAAGAAGGATCGCAATACCACGATTCGTTGCGCGGTCATGCGGGCGAACTGTTGGCAAACGAGCGTGGCGGCCGCTTTGGTCATGCCACGAAAGGTGCATGGATGCAGGGTGTCTTGCTCGCGCATCGGATGGTCCTTGGGTCCATATTCAGTCGAGCTTCCGAGGTGGACAAAGCGGTGGAGGTTCAGATCAGCGGTGGCTTCTAAGAGATTCGATGTTCCCAGCACGCAGGTGCGCAAGTAGGCTTCTCGCTCGGCGCGCCGAATAGGGCGGCCAGAGGGGGCGGCCAGATGGAAGACAATGTGGGGCGACGCGGCCGTCGCGGCAGCCTGTATCGCGCGAAAATTCGTCAGGTCTGCTCGATGCACCGTGAGGGAGGCCTGAATGTCATGGAGACGCCAAAGATCCGATGTCGGACGGACGACGGCATGCACGCAGGCGCCTTGTTGCAAGAGCGCGCGAACAAGATTGGCTCCCACGAACCCGGCTGCCCCGGTCACCAAGACGCGTTTATCGCGTACGAGATACATGAGACAAGACCATGTCTTGAGCGGGTAGCGGGTTCGGCCAATTGAGAATGGCCGACTCCAATTCGTGTCGGTCTCCGGCCACGACACCCGGCGGTCGGAGGCGCAACAGCCGCAGCGCGTGGTGAATGCGGGGAATTTCAATGGCGGGATCGCGGCCTTGTAGATCCCGATGGAATGACCGCCGCAACATACTGAAGTCGCATCGAAGGCGAACCAATTCCGCCATGAGCAACCGGGAGGGGATGGGAAATCCTCGGTCCGGCGATGTCAATCCCATCACACCGAAGGGGATATCGAACCAGGGTCGAATGGCCTCTATGGTTCCATCCAGAATCGGGGTAAAGATATTGGGAGATTTTCGCTCCAAGGCGAGGTCATTCAATCCGACATACACTCGGGACAAGGGAAGAGAGGAAAGCTCTGCGGCAAGGTTGAGGGCAGCACGCGTTTCGATTTGAATGCCGACTTCACAGCGCCCGCCGACCTGCTCCAAGACCGACTCGACTTCTCGTACGGTCCGCACCATGGGAAGTAGAATTTCATCCGCACCGGCGATGATCGCCAGTTCGATCTCTTTGCGGGTCGTGGCGCCGTGTCCATTGATGCGGCATAAGATGCGCGCATCCGTGCATGCCCGAACTCGCAATAAATCATCGACGGTATCATGATTGATCTGCGTATCGGCGCCGGCCTGCCGAAGGTCTTTGCCGATGTGCTCCCAGTCCACAATGACCCCCGCGACCCCGGCAGCCACAGCGCGTGGGATGAAGTCGCAATCAGTGGAAAAGAGAAACAAATCAAAGTGGTGCATAAGAGACCTCACACTTCAGCCTATCCTCAAGGCGTTAGCGGGCCTGGGACCCAGCGTTGGTCTGGAAGGTCGTCAGAGGATATGGCGGCCGTTCCCGTCGATAGAGCATGGCAGCAGCCTATGCCGGCCGATCAGGTGGAACAATTGATCAAAGGAAGCGGGACGAGCGATGTACACCCAAAGAGGGCAAGGCGGAATTAATTATCGGGACTGCGGACCGGCAGGCCTTCAATCGCCATAATCCGTAAGGCATTCGTAGTGGGGCAGGGCCCAGGCCGGAGTTGATAATCAAAGGTCAGCACGTTGGCTTCGACGGTTTCCTGAAAATGCGCGTTGGTGACCTGTGGGATATCGTGCTCCATCTCGGCAAGTTCAAGATCATGGGTGGTGACCAATCCAAACCCATGACTCCGGGTCAAGGCCGTGATGAACGCGCGGCTTCCAATGAGCCGCTCGCGATTGTTGGTGCCCTTGAAAATTTCATCGATGAGAAACAAGACCGGCGGGGCGGATGCCGAAATAGTGACGGCCGCATCAAGCAGTCGTTTCAGTCGCTTGACCTCGGCGTAGAAAAAGGAGAGTCCGGCATCCAATGAGTCATCGACGCGGATGCAGCAAAAAATTCTCACCCACGTCCATTCAAACGAAGAGGCGCACACCGGCGCGCCGGCTTGCGCAAGACACGTATTGATGCCGATGGTCCGTAAAAAGGTGCTCTTCCCCGACATGTTTGACCCGGTGATCAATAGAACACGGCCGGTTCCGTTGAGGTCCAGGTCATTGGTGACGCGCTGATTTCGGCCGATCAAAGGGTGACCTAACGCTTTGGCTCGTATGGCGGCTGATTTCGGCTCAAGCTCAGGCGGTTGCAATGGGGAAGGCCAGCAATACTCCGGATGAAGATAGGCAAACGTGGCGAGCGCCGATGTGGCTTCGATCTCGGCCAGCATCTCCAGCCACACCGGGAGCTCGGTCAGGACATGCCGGCGCACAACGTCCAATCGATAGGTGAAAAACAAGTCCCAGGGACCGATCCCATTCAAGACCAGATGCACAAGGGGATGAGCCCGCACACTCAACGCCTGTGCGACCCGCGCAAGGCGGCGCACATACGACGACGGTCGAGTTGGGGTGCGCAAGAGCGGCAAGCAGATTGACGCGAGGTTCGGTGTAGCGGCATAGGAGCGGCCTTCGAGATACCGGAACACGGCGCCTAGCTTATCAAGTTCACCATAGAGCGACATGGCTCGGCCGAATACCGGCGCGGTCCGGCCGCTGACAAACAGATAGATGGCTGCATAGATCGTAAAGGTAAGGATCCAATATTCAGGAAACCCGCTGATTGCCGACGAGAAGGCCAACGCCAGCGTCGCTGTGGCGAGCATTGCTTCGGCGATCAACACGGGCATGAGGCCGGGGAAGCCCACCGAAGGCTCGATTGCCGCCTGGATGCGGGATCCGTTCAGTTCCGTTTCACCGACCAGCGAGCCTTCCAGCGCGAGGCGATCGAGAAAAAGCGGAAGCCGGCTCAACTCTTTGATGCGTGATTGACGGGCTTGCCACTCGGTTGGATTCGGCGGCTGGTGAAACAGCCAGGCGGCCAATCGCGTTTGCCCATTGGATGAGAGCGTGGTGTCCAGCACGCGGAACAGCGAATGCGGACCGATCAGATCAAGATCGATCCCATAGGGATGCCCTTCGAACTCGGGCATTATCCGGGTGGGAATCGAGCGCCAATTCAATTGCAGGCGCGCGAGGTGGGTCCGTTTGATGCTGCGCCATGCCTGTAATCGATGCATCCCGCGGGCGAGCCTGCTATGATATCGCGCGACCGTCAGGAAGATCATCACAAAGGCGGCCAGTGCGATATTTCCAAGATGATAAAACCCGGCATGGAAGAAGGTCACGCAGAGCACCGCGCCCGCGATGAAAATCGCCAGCCGTCCGCGCGTGAATCGGCTGTTGATCCGTTCGGCGGAGGCAAGCAGCCGGTCGGCGCGGCTGATCACCTGTTGGAGCCGTTGCTCGCGGCTCAGTCCCGATGTGTGCCGGGCAGGGGAGACAGTCAT
>DATFCE010000178.1:0-7498 GCA_035253365.1 Nitrospiraceae bacterium | reverse complement strand
GGTCTCGAAACAAATCTTGCAGAACGCCACCGACCACCTGCGGGCGCTCGAAGCGGACGTCCGGGAAACGCAAGCCGAATTCGACGCGCTGGATGCGCAGATCGGCGGCACGACAGTCATGGAGCATCCCGCGGTCGAGCTGGCGAAGCACGAGTTCATCGTCGCGCATCTGGAATATGCCCGTCAGCAGATCCGGGCGCCGGTGTCGGGGTATGTGGCTAAGCGGAGGGCGCAGGTGGGCGATCGGGTGAAGCCGGGGGCCGATCTGATGACCATCGTGCCGTTGGACCATCTGTGGGTCGAAGCGAACCTCCGCGAAACCGAACTGCGCGACATTCGACCGGGCCAGCCGGCCGAGATCCACGTCGATCTTCACGGCCGCGACTACACCTATCATGGAACGGTCGAAGGGCTTGTGCCCGGCACGGGCAGCGCCTTTGCGCTGTTGCCGCCGGATAATGCGACGGGAAATTTTATTCACATCACCGAACGGGTGCCGGTCCGCATTGCTCTCCCGCAAGACGAAATCCGCGAGCATCCCATCCGACCGGGATTATCCACCGTGACCAAGATCCACGTCAGCGAGCACGGCAACTCCGTGTGGACCTCGCTTGCCAAACCGGACACGGCCGAATATCAAACCGATGTCTACGGCGACGAGCTGACCAGCGCCGAATCGCTGGCCCAGGGCATCATGCGGGGCAATCTGGTGATGAAGGAAGCGGAACCGCGAGCGGGACAGCCGGTGAATCAGAAAGCGCGGAAAAGGCGGATCAGAAGGCCGGAAAACAACACGATAAAAAGCAGGAGCACACATGAAACCGGTCACGCTGAACCGTCATGCTTGCGACTCTTCTAATACCGGCCGGCGGGCACGCGAAATGGCTCGGTGCAGGACGTGAGGCCAACGACTGAAATCAGGTGCTGAGAGTAACAGCAGGGGCTCCGTTGCAACCGCAACAGAGCGGTAGTCTGAAAGACACGCAGAACAACGGCCGCGATGAAGCCAATTCTTATCATGATCTCCATGCTCATGGCCTCCATCTTTCAGACTGCGTGCGTCAATTATAGGGTTGGGAACGACATTGATAATCCAACCGTGATGGAGGCCAAGACCGGCAAAGACTGCGCGCCGATGCTGTTTGGTTTAGGTTTTGAGCCGTCCATGAATCAAGCTCTGAAAAACGGCGGCATCACGAAGGTTCGAGCCATGTACGACACGAACACGTCGTTTTTCGGCATAGGGCGATACTGCCACGTTGTGGTGGGTGAATGAATGACTGGATCAGGAGGCGGATAGTTAGAGCTCTATCCAATTTGAAGAGTGCGAGTACAGTGCGCAGGTTCGTCTGAAAATGTCTGAGTGGGAGATTGATGATATCTTGAGGAACGTGTCACGGGACAAATCAAAACGGCCGTTCTTGAAGAAGCTCTGCGGGTGGAGCGAAACCTCAACGTTGGTCGATTCGGCTCGGGACATGATCCTCGTCGGCGATGAACAGAAGATTATTCGCTATGTCGGGAAATATTTCAGAAAGCGAAACACGCAGAAATAGGCAAAGGCGTCGAGCGACTCCACAGAGGTGCGGAATGATACGGATCAAGCGTGTCTACAGCAAGCCCGCCGCCCAAGATGGGGCCCGAATTCTGGTCGATCGTGTCTGGCCCCGCGGCTTGAGGAAGGAACGGGCGAGAATTGGTGAATGGAGAAAGGATCTGGCGCCGAGCACCGCGCTTCGCAAATGGTTCGGTCACGATCCTGCAAAGTGGACAGGCTTTCGAGAGCGCTACCGAACGGAGTTGGCCGAAGTCGGCGGGATCGATGCGTTGAGGGAATTGGCTGAACGCTCGCGCCATGAAGCGATCACGTTGGTTTACGGCGCAGCCGATGAGCAGCACAATCAGGTGGCGTTCAAGGAATTCGTAGATCAGCTGGCATAAGCACGTGCTGAAGGAAGAGGGGACGCGAGACATGGCGACGATTGCGATCAATGGATTAGGGCGAATCGGCCGCGCGGCCTTCAAAATTATTCTCGAGACGCCCGCGTTAGAGCTTCGAGCAGTCAACGACCTCAATGCTGCCGACGACCTTGCATATTTATTGAACTACGACACCGTCTACGGGCGCTACCACGAAAAGGTCGTCCCTGTCCCCGATGGTCTGAGAATCAAGGAGAAAACGTATGCAGTGTTCAGGGAAAAAGACCCTGCACGGCTGCCGTGGGGAAAACTGGCGATCGATATCGTGCTGGAATGCACGGGGGCGTTCAATCAGCAAGCGGACTTGCAACGTCATCTGGCGGCCGGCGCAAAGACGGTCATTCTTTCGGCGCCCGCGAAAAGCCCCGAGATTGCGACCATGGTCCACCAGGTGAATACGGCGCACGAGCCGGCGACAAGCATCATCTCCTGCGCCAGTTGCACTACGAATTGCATCGCTCCCGTGGTTGAGGTGATGGGAAGAAGAATTGGGATCGAGAAAGCCATCATGACCACGGTGCATGCCTATACGGCCACTCAAGCGATTGTCGATCGACCGAATAAGAAACGACGGCGGGGCCGGGCGGCCGCCGCCAACCTGATTCCCTCTTCGACCGGTGCCGCCATTGCGACGACCAAAGCCTTGCCGCAATATGCGGGTAAGTTCGATGGCCTCGCCGTTCGCGTCCCCGTGGCCGTCGGGTCGCTCGCGGATATCGTGTTCCTTGCAAGCCGCCGCACCACGGTTGAAGAAGTCAACACGATCTTTACTGAAGAGGCGAACAGCGACCGATACCGAGGCGTCCTCGGTGTGACTGATGACCCTCTTGTCTCATCGGACATCATCCAGGACCCACGCGCTTCCGTCGTGGATTTGGAGCTGACGCAGGTGGTGGACGGGAACCTGATCAAAGTGATGAGTTGGTACGATAACGAGTGGGGATATACGTCTCAGATGATCAGGGAAGCCGTCAGAATCGCCAAGGCGTCAAAGAAGGAAGCTTCTCCTCCAACTCGCATAAGTTGAACGCGTATCTAGAATCACCCCGCTATTCTTTCCTCTAGTCCAGGACATTACGTCTGTCGGACACTATAATGACGAAGACTTTTTCCGCGTGTGATACCGGTATGACGCTACCCATTTCCAACATTGAGGACTACGCGTTGATCGGGGATTCCAGGACCGCCGCACTGGTCTCAAAGGCGGGATCAATCGATTGGCTCTGTCTGCCGCAGTTCGACAGCCCCTCCGTGTTGAATCGCTTGCTGGATCACGGGCGCGGCGGGCATTTTACGATCACGCCCCTTCGCCCCTTTTCCGTCCGTCGCGCCTATAAGGATTCGACGGCCGTGTTGATGACAGAATTCCAGACGGACGACGGGATCGTGCGCGTGACTGATTGCATGCCGGTTCTGTCGGAAGCCAAGAAATCCGTGCAGTTCATTCCCTTTCGAAGTGTGCTCCGATACATCGAAGGGATCGAAGGAACGGTCGAGTTTGAGGTGATCTTCAGGCCGAGACCGGACGATGGCCGTCTTATTCCGACCGTTCACGCGCGGGGCCGCGCAGGCTACTGTATCGATCTCGGAAACCGTTTGTTCCAGTTGGCGACCGATTTACGCTTGTCGTTGAAGGAAGGAGAAGTGGAAGGACGAATCGCCGTGCGCGCCGGCCGGCGGCATGTCCTGTGGTTGGCGTATTCGGAAGACGCGCCCGCCGTCTACCCAATCTTGGCCGAAGCGGAATCGGTGATCGAAGAGACCGTCACTGTCTGGAAGAAGTGGGCAGAAGCCTGCAGCTACCATGGTCCGTACCGCCACGCCGTGGTCCGCAGCGCGCTCACGCTGAAACTGCTATCGTTTGCCCCGTCTGGCGCCATTGTTGCCGCGCCCACCACGTCGCTTCCGGAGGTGATCGGCGGTGGTCGTAATTGGGATTATCGGTATTGCTGGCTCCGTGATGCCTCGTACACCGCGCAAGTGTTTTTCCGAATCGGGTACCCCGCCGAGGCCGTGGCGTTCGTGCGATGGTTGATGCATGCCACGGCGCTGACGTATCCCGCTTTGAAAGTTCTGTACGATGTCTATGGTGAGAGGTCCCTCACGCAGGCCGAGGCGGAATGGCTGGAGGGGTATCGAGGGTCACCGCCGGTGCGAATCGGCAATCAAGCGCACACGCAGTTTCAGTTGGATGTGTATGGGGAAGTGCTCGACGGCCTGTGTCTCTACGTTGAAGGCGGACATGGCCTCGATCGGGAAACGCGCCGTCGAGTCATCAGGACGGCCGATCTCGTCTGCTCACAATGGACCTTCCCCGATCACGGCATCTGGGAAATTCCCAACGGACGCCGCCATTACGTGCATTCGAAAGTCATGTGTTGGGTGGCGCTCGACCGTGCGGAACGGATCGTGCACAAGCTCGGCATGCGGGCTGATATTCAGCGATGGCGGCACGCGCGCGAATCGATCAGGGCGACGGTCTTAGAGGCAGGGTATTCCAACGATCTGCAGAGCTTTGTCCAAATGCTGGGAGGCGCTGATGTCGACGCGACGGCGTTGACGTTTGCGCAAACAGGATTCATCGAGCCAAATGACACGCGCGTCGTCTCGACGATCCGGACGGTTCGCACACGTCTCGGCCGTGGTGATCTTGTGTATCGGTACCGACGGAATGACGGTCTGGCGGGAGACGAGGGCGCCTTTCTCCCCTGCAGTTTTTGGCTGGTGGAGGCCTTAGCTGCTGCGGGGCAGCGGGAGGAAGCCGTGCAGCTCTTTGAACGGCTTCAGAAGCTTGCCAATGATGTCGGCCTGTATTCCGAGGAGATGGATCCGTCACTTGGAAGAATGCTCGGAAATTTTCCGCAGGCCTTGACGCACCTCGCGCATATCGGCGCGGCGTTGCGGTTACATCACGGTCGATAAAAGGCGCCTAAGACCATGCCGTAGGCAACGTGGGCGATGACGGTTGCCAGTGGAGTTTGATAGCCATAGTTCATCGCCAGAAAGCCGGGAGGTTCCAGAAGGCGGGTCGGGTCCGGCCCCTGGTCATCGGACGCCATCCGTGGGTGTCCGCCAGGGAGGAGCGGGAGAACGACGACCAGAACAAAGGCGGCATGGGCCAGGCCCATCAGCGCGCCGAGCCACCAGGCGGCGAAACCGAACCCATGAAAAAATGCAGCGTAGAGGAACGCAATCCACCACCCATTGACAAAGTGAATCACGAAGCCGATCACCTTGGCTCGATCCCGATTGGGCGTGACCATCGTTCCCAGAAGGAAAGGCACATCCATGCGGGTGAGATGCAAGGCCTGGCTGGCCCTGAGAAGGGTCGTCAGCAGGCCGGTCGCCAGCAAGCCCCACAGCAAGATTTCTAAGATCTTCATTTCCTCTCTGTCTCGAAGACTATCGCATTCGCGCCCGGCTATAAACGACCAGCCGCTCTCATGTCGAGTGTGATCCGCGATGTCTGACCCGTATGGCGTTGGCCGTTCCGATATTGCGGACTATGCGATGGTCGGCGTTTGCAGGACCGCAGCGCTGGACTTAGCAGCGCCGGAAGTTATTGGTCTGATCGCGGAGATCCTGATCGAGAGCGCCTCACCGCTTAGCGTGCATTATTCAGTGCGGGCTAAGCCGTCCACGATCCGGGCTCGATAGAAATCGATTCGCGCCGGAGCTGCATGCTCAACGGAATATGAAAGGGCCACAGCAGCGAGACTCTCTTGTGTGTGGCTCTGGGCATGTCGGCGGAGCGCCTCAAACAGCGGATGTCCCGGCGTGACCCATTCCAGGTCGTGCGACTCAGCCGGTTGACGATCGGTAGACAGCCGCGGGTATCGGTTAGTTAAGGCAATAGCGATTTCGTGAAGGTTGAAGGATCGTCCTTCGCGCACATCCATGCGAGGCAGAACAACGTTGTACCAGGGATTCACCATGACACAGCCTACGCCGCTACTACTTTGGGCAGAACATCTTTTAGCTCGATCACCGGTTCGCCTGGTGTTTTAAAGAGCCGGGTTGCACGTTCGCGTGTCGCCAAAAACCTAGCCCTGCGTTGTCATCGTTTGTCCGTGGACAATCATCTAGCGATTGGGATGAGACGCACAGCAGTGTCGGTCTCCATCCCATTGTTAGCGGTTGACTCTAGATCGCCAGTAACCTGGGCGACGGTGCGCATGAGCCACTGCGACGACGCGTAGCAAGTCTGCGGTGGAGCTGTAGATGAGGAAATACATAAAACGAGTCAACATGAGCCTGCGTAGGTCTACATCAATTGGAGAACCGAGCTCAGGGTACTCCAAGAGGCGGTCTATCGCGCGGCGCACCTCACTCCCGAAGCGTTCACCAAGGCCCGTGACATTTTGCTCAATAGGCTGCGGCCTCGATGAATTTTTGCGCCGCCTCAGGATAAAACTCATAGATCATCGACCAAGACGCGACCGCAGATTCTCAAACACACGCTCGCCGGGAACACCCTTCACCTCTCCTTCGATGAGTTCCCGGTGTCGCCTCTGTGCCTCTTCAAGCCAAGCAGGCTCGACGTCGGAGTCAACCGGAGCATCGAGTTCGGCTATGAGCGAGCGAAGCAGTTCCACTTTCTGCCCTGGGCTTAACGACCGAATCTCTTCCTCAAGCTTTTCAATTGCGCGGCCCATAACTTTTCCCTCCCGCTTTCTGCTGTGGCTATCTAGCTTACCAGATACCCCATGTGGACCGCTAACCGGCTGTTAGCGTCGGTGAGGATCAGCAGGATGTTCGGCGCGCCCTCGGACGCTTCGACGCCCTTGGGAAAGTCCTTGACCGAATCGGACGACCTGAGGCCGATCTTGCCTTTGAAGGGCCAAGCCAATTTTGGGGTCAAGCCAATTTTGGGGTCAGATCTTGTCCTATGCCTCACTGGAGGTCTCTGGATTCACGATGCGGCTGATCGTCGAATAGTGCAAGCCCACGGCGCGGCCGATTTCCGACAGACTGTAGCCGTATTCCGCATGGGCCTGACGGATGGCCGCATTGCGGCGCGCGCGGTTCGTACGAGTACGGGCGCCGAATAGTCGGCTGAGCTGCGGGCGTGCTGCAAACCGTTGTTGTCGTGGAATCTCGTTCAATGAGCGCGTATCCCGGAGCCCAGGCGCCAAACGCTCGACAAACCGCTCACTTCCGAGTAACACCTGTCCACGGACATGCGCCCAAGGCGATCCTTGTCCGATGCCCTCACCAACGAAGGCTCGGTACTTTCGCTGGGCAGCCGCCCGCTGCCGGCCGAACTGAGACAGCAGCCAGTCCACGGTCAGAAAGGACGGGACGGGTGCCAGCCCAGCCGTCGCCTGATAGCTTGACCAGGGGTAGGTCTCGGGTTTGCGGGTCCTCCTGGCGCGCACCGGATTGAGGACCACGTACCGACACAGTTCCAGCAGGTAGCTGTCACGGTCGACGAGAATGGCCTTGAAGCGGCCTTGCAGGACATGGCCTGCCCGGATGTGGCGCCGATTAAACGCTTGCGTGTAGACCCCGTTGAGCT